>JAGQQP010000460.1 GCA_020426085.1 Planctomycetaceae bacterium
GTCCAGAATATTGGTCAGCAGATATTCCGGGGTTTTGGTCCGCGAGTCACCGATGTCCGGAGCCACATTCACTCCCATGTCGCCAATCTTATGACAGGTTACACAATTCTTGGCGAATACCAGTTTGCCCTGCAGAGGATCGGCTTTCAATTTGAGTGATTTCTGATAGTCGGCCAGAACTTTCTGGCGATCTGCAGGAATTGCTGCAGCAAACAGAGCAGCAGCCCGCTTTTTGATTTCGGGATTACGATGTCGCTGCAGACTGCTGGAACGCGATGGACCGAGTTCCGAAATCTTGATCTGATCTTTCTCGATCGCATCCAGCAACAGACCGGTGCGATCCTGATTTGCCAGCATCGCATCCAGGATCGCACGTCGCATACCGGGAGTCTGAGTCGCAAAACCATCCATTAGAATTTCGCCGATCCGAGGATCCGAATAAGGGCTGATCGCTTCAATGGCGGCAATTTTAACAGCTTGCGACTTGCCTTCCTGAATCAGGGTCAGCAGCGTTTCGCCGCCTGTTTCAAAACCAACGAACCGTAAAATACTGATGGCATTCAGACGCTGCCCTACAGGAGTTTTGGGATTCGCAGCAGTATCCACAATCTTCTGATAGTACTTCTTCAGATTCTGCTGATCTGCGTCAGACAGTTTGGACTGGTATTCCGCAATCGACTTACCACGTCGTCTGAGACTGTTACCCAATCCTTCAAAACCTGAAATCTGCAACGGCAGAAGCGCATCGGAATTCAGGCCAGCAATCAGAGAGAGGGTTTCCTGAATTTCCTCTGGTTTCAACCGGGGACCGATGACGGCAGCCATTTCGCCGACGGCATCTGTGATTCCCGCCTGATCTGATTTTTTCACTTCACCAGACTGCAGCTGCTTTAAGAACGATTTGAAAATTTCCACAGTCTGTTCGGGAGCAGAAGACAATACAGCCGCACGCGTAAAGGGATCGCTGGCCCCTTCCAGCATCAGACTGGCTAACTCATCCACTGTAGAAGAACCGCCTTTCGCTTCCCCCAGACTGATGGCCAGTTGAAATCGCAGCGGCCCTTCCGCCGACTTCACCAGTGACAGGACTTCTGCTTTCAGTTTGTCATTCTGTGACAAGCGGGGCTCGCTCAATTTGACTGCCTGCGCTACGACGCGCTGGGACTGATCTTTCAATGCCTTCGAGATCAACTCATCACTCAGTTTCCCCAGCCCTTCCAGAGCCCACAGGGCATGAATTCGTGACTGTTCGGATTTGCCGCTGGAAACCAGTTGTTCCAGCTGAGCTTGAATTGAGGCATCCTGGCGTTCGAAGATCAGACGGGAAGCCGTTTCCCGCTGCCAGGCATTTTCTGAAGACAACGCGGCCACCAGCTGTCTTGGTGTCGCATCTTTCAGAGAGGTATAGACGTTTTTGTCGATCTTCGCTCCCTTGGGAATAATGCGATAGATCCGGCCACGGTCAATACCATCATTCAGGTCGGAACGTTCTTTCAATTCGACGGGCATAAACTGGGGATGCTCAATCACAGCCCGATACATGTCACACAGATACAATGCACCGTCAGGACCATTGGCCAGGTTGACAGGGCGGAACCATTCATCGCGGCTGGCGATGAACTCCACCTGATCGCGTCCGTATTTGGAATCGTAGGTCGCCCCCATCGGAGTCAGCATATCCCGATGCACCAGATTCGCAGTCGGTTCACAGGTGAAGCTGTTGCCATAAAAGGAGTGCGGAAACAACCCGCCTCGATAAATGGTCACGCCACAGGCAGCAGTAAACTGACCGGCATGTAAAGTCGAAGTCGTCCAGGTACGGCTGATCGCGTACACGCGGGAATCTTCTCCATCGGGAGAGACATCATGATAAACCGACTTCACAGCCAGGTAAGGATTCCGCTTGAGATAGCGATTTTCCAGCACGATATGCTTATTGGGATTCCGGTTGGAACAGACGAAGCGGTTCCCGTAATCATCAAAGGTCAAACCGAACTGCCCGATTCCGGAGATCGATTCATACTTTCCCGTCAGTGGCTGAAAACGAAAATCCAGTCCGTTGATGGGAACCTGCTCTGCCTTCTTTTTCCACTCGGGATGTGTGGCAATCACCGAACCGCCGCGTAAACCGTTGGCGATATAAACATGATTGTCCAGACCGAGTGTCGGGTGATTGGCCCGTAACTGAGAGTTCTCTTCTTTAAAACCGGTGAACCAGGTTTCCACGAGGTCCGCTTTGTCGTCTCCATCGGTATCTTTCATGTACTGCACTTTCCCCGCCAGGGTGACGATCAGTCCCCCCTTCCAGGGTTGAACACCAGTCGCAAACAGCAGTTTGTCGGCGAAGACAGTGGCAGTCTCATAAAAGCCATCCTGATCTTTATCCAGTAACAGTTTGATCCGGCTCTTTGGTTCTTCGCCCGGCTTGGGACCATGCGGATAATCTGTCATTTCCACAGCCCAGAGTACGCCCGATTCATCAAAGGCAACTGCTACCGGATTGATGACATTGGGTTCAGCAGCCACCACCTGCATTTCAAAATCAGGATGCACAACCGTCTGTTTCAGGCATTCTTCCGGAGTCAACGGAGATTTGGGGACCTCTTTTTTCTCAGGAGCGGCAGCGAAAGAGAACTTCAGGCAGACTGCGGCCACCAGCGCTAGTGAGCCCCAGCGGAATGTCTGACGGAAAAATCGCGGGATCGAATGACTGCCTGCACCGGCGGGTTGTTTAAACGCTTGAAAAGTAGCTGATTTCATGTTGGATCACCGTAACAATACAGATGGAGTTCTGGTTTGAGTTACAAAACGAATGAATTAGTTTTGAATCTATCCTAACCGACAGATTGACGACTCTCTATCTTACTTGAACCTGCTTTTTGATAATTTATAAACAATATTAACGTTTAGCGAACCCTATTGCACGCCTGGAGCGAGACTCTCCCGTTTTTTCGTTATGACTGCCCGCTATTTTGGGGATTCAGTCACTCGGGAACTCAATTGGCTTTTCACTCCCCTCTGAAATTGTTTACCCTGATAACATGCTTTTGAGGAAGCAGGAATCGATCACCACTGGAAACACACTCCTTTTGAATTAAACGTGAACGATGCAGTCAACAAGCCTGGTGTTAATCCGTTTCTGTCTGTCGGCCTGGGTCGGTGCCGCCGTGATCTTTGTGATCAATGGCGTACAGGATGTCACCTTTCAGCCGTTTGACTCCTTAACCAGGGATCAGCTGATTACACTGCATTTCCCCGTTTACTATACGATCGCCTGGGTGCTCTTAACGGGTTCTTTTCTAAGTTCGCTGGTACTCAGAACGAAAAAACTGTGGTCCCGGAAAAAAGCGAATCTGATCACCATTCTGATCATGCTGAGTCTGGCCATCAGTCTGGTCGACTATTTCTGGATCTACACGCCGCTGGAATCGATGATCACTCCGGCCGGCAGCCCGCGCCCCGCGGAGTTCCATCACTACCATCAGGCTTCGAAGTACATCAACAGCATCAACATTCTCCTGGCGTTGATCGCAGCCATTCTCGTGAACGGCCCCCCGCTGCCTCAGAAATCAGAGAACAGCAGCACAGACGCTTCAGTCGCGGATGTGAAATAACTGTTTGAGTGCGTCGAGCAGACCATGCGGCGTCCCTTCCCGCGCTTCCTGTCTCAACACTTCCAGTGGTGGATGCAGCAGCTTATTGACGATCTGTTCGATCGAACGCTTGATTAACTCCTGATCTTTTTCATCCAGATGCGAAAGTTTGCTGAACAGTTTTTCGACTTCCTGCTCGCGCACATCGTGCCATTGTTCGCGGAGCTGTTTGATGATTGGTCCCGTCGCGCGGTGATAGACACCGTGCATGAATCGTTCGGTTTCTTCGTCGATAATCGCGAGTGCTTTCTCGACTTCTTTCTGGCGTGCCCGACGATTCTTCTCGCAGGTCGCTTCCAGGTCGTCAATGTCATACAGGAAGATATTGTCATTGATCTGGCCGATCCCCGGCTCAAAATCGCGCGGTGCTCCCAGATCCAGAA
>JAGQQP010000461.1 GCA_020426085.1 Planctomycetaceae bacterium
AAATTTATCTCATAATCAATCCCTTATTATTTCGACCTGAAGATATGAAAACAACGACCCCGCAAACTGCTTCTCGTTCTCTTTTACAAACGCTGGTCATCAGCGGATGTGCCCTGCTCTTTCTGCTGGAACTGTCCGGCTGCAGCCGGGTTCCGGGTGCTGAAAAACCGCGCGGCTCGGTGACCATCCAGATTACCAATGGAACCGAACCAGTTACAGAAGGCCAGGTCGATCTGGTTAATGAACAGACTGGTGAAGGGGGTGGCGGCGCATTAAACGGCGACGGCACTGCCAGCCTGGAGATGGTTGCCCTCGGATCTTACACCGTGACCGTGAATCCGCCTCCACAGGAACCTCTTGTTCCCGGGCAGGCCCCACCTGAAGTGAAAAGTTACGAAAACATTCCCCCCCAGGTCCGTCAGATTAAGACCAGCCCTTTTAAGCTGGAAGTCAAATTGGGAGCCAATGAGTTCGCCTTTGATCTCAAACAGGCTGAGTAATCTGTTCGAACCCTGAATTCGGAGAATGCCTATCGCTTTAACCTGTCTTGATCCTGATTCCTGAGACTTGATCTATACGAATTGCGCGCTGCTATGTTATGCTGAAGCGAAGCAATTTTCGCGGGATCTCACTCTTCGGTTACTGCACAATTCCAGAAGAATGCTGAACGTAATTTAGTTTTCCGTCTTAATTCAAGACCATGCTTAATTATGAGGCAAAAACTGAAGAATCTGCTGGCTTTGTGCGCGAACCTGATACGCGAGAATTGCGAAGTGCAGTCATTTTAACATAGATTCAAGTTATCAACGATTACTTGCTTAATACGGCACGCAATCTGCTTAATTTGTATTTCATACATCAGATTTACAGCAATTCCGTCTTAAAAGGCTCGTTGAGGAATCGTAAGATGAGGTTAGCTCCCTACCAGTACAGTGAAATTTTCGATGAGATGTTTGCCCCTGATGGCTCTCCCCGCGCCAGTGGTAAACGGTTTGTAGAACGTCTGCAGACCCTCAGCGAAGGCAGTCTGCAGCAACGTCAGAAAGCAGCAGAAATTTCACTGCAGAATATGGGGATTACATTCAATGTCTACGGACACGAGGCCGGCACCGAAAAAGTCTGGCCTTTCGATCTGCTCCCCCGCATCATTGATGCCCACGAATGGAAGACCATCGAAAGCGGGTTGAAGCAGCGAATCCACGCTTTGAACCTGTTTATCGATGACATCTACAACGACTGCAAAATCATTAAGGACGGAGCAGTTCCGGAAGATCTGGTTCACAGTTCGAAGACTCTTCGAAATCAATGTAAAGGCTTTCACCCTCCGCAGGGAGTCTGGTGTCACATTACAGGGGTTGACCTGATCCGCGATCGGGACGGTCAGATCTACGTCCTTGAAGACAACCTGCGGTGCCCCTCCGGTGTTTCCTACGTTCTGGAAAACCCGGAACTGATGAAACGCACCTTTGCCCCGGTCTTTCAGGGTATGTCGGTTGCGCCGATTGAAGACTATAACGAACAGTTACTCAAAACCCTGCTCGACTGTGCCCCGGAGGGTGTCAATGATCCCACCGCAGTCGTGCTCACTCCCGGCATCTATAACTCAGCCTACTTTGAACATACTTTCCTCGCCCAGCAGATGGGCGTCGAGCTGGTACAGGGCCCCGATCTGGTCGTGGAAAACGGATACGTTTTCATGAAAACCACCAAGGGACTGCGTCGGGTCGATGTGATCTATCGCCGTATCGATGATGATTTTCTGGACCCCAAAAACTTCCGCCCCGATTCCGCACTGGGCGTCGATCATTTGATGGATGTCTGCCGGGCCGGTCGTGTCACACTGGCCAATGCCCCCGGCACCGGAGTCGCTGACGACAAAGCCGTTTATGCTTATGTGCCGGATATCATTAAATATTACCTGGGTGAAGAAGCGATTCTTCCCAACGTGCCCACGTATTTATGTTCCGATCCAAAGCAACGAGAGCATGTCCTGGCCAATCTCGATAAACTCGTTGTGAAACCGACCAATGAATCCGGCGGCTATGGGATTCTCATGGGACCGCAAGCGTCTCAGGAAGAACGAGAAAAGACGGCTGCCGCCATTCACAGTAATCCGCGTGAATGGATCGCCCAACCCATGTTGAAACTGTCGACCGTTCCCACTCTGATAGGCGATGAACTGGAACCTCGACACGTTGACCTGCGACCTTTTGTTCTCTGTGGTAAAGAAATCTATGTGATGCCCGGCGGTTTAACGCGTGTTGCCCTGCGGAAAGGATCAATGGTGGTCAACTCGTCACAAGGGGGTGGCAGTAAAGATACCTGGATCCTGCGTAATGGTCAGTCTCATCCTGAGATGAATCATGCGTCAGCAGCTTTGGAGAGTTTTTGATGCTCAGTCGTGTTGCGAGTTCTGTTTACTGGTTAAGTCGTTATGTTGAGCGTGCTGAAAATGTGGCGCGGTTTATCGACGTGAATTATAATCTGACGCTGGGAGAATCCGATTCACTCGGCGATCAGTGGGCTCCTCTGGTGTATACTACCGGAGACCAGATCCCCTACGAGGAACGCTACGGCGCACCGAACCGGGAAAGTGTTCTGAAGTTCCTGTTATTCGATGAGGAAAACCCCAATTCCATTCTTTCGTGTGTCTCGTATGCACGGGAAAATGCCAGAACAATCCGGGAAATCATTCCGACCGTCGTCTGGGAACAGTTAAATCAGTTTTATTTCATGGTGCGTTCAGCAGCAGGTAGTCCCATCACTCTGGATCAACCTCAGGAGTTCTGCGAACGCGTGCGCCTGGCCAGTCACATGCTGGTCGGCGCGACAGAAGCCACCATGTCCCATGGAGAAGCCTGGCATTTTTCTCGAGTCGGCAGATTAATTGAACGTGGCGACAAAACATCACGTATAGTTGACGTACAATATTACATTTTACTGCCCGATGCCCGCGACGTGGGTTCGGCACTGGATGTGGTCCGCTGGTCGGCCCTGTTGAGATCTGCCAGCGCACTGGCCATGTACCGCAGGCAGTACGGCAAAATCACACCCGACCGTGTGGCTGACTTTTTGATACTTGATACGTATTTTCCCCGTGCCATGCACTTCTGCCTGAGAAAAGCTCAGGAGTCGTTGCGCTGCATCACGGGAAGTACTGCCGGAACCTTTCATAATCTGGCGGAACAGCGGATGGGCCTGTTGTGTTCCACGATGGACTACACCAGTGTCGAGGATATTATTCAGCAGGGATTGCACCAGTACATTGACGGCTTTCAAAAACAGTTGAACCTGGTCGGCGAAGCGATTCATGAAGACTTCTTCACATCGCAACAGTCCGGAAGTCAAAGCCAGACTCAATCTTCCAGTGAAAACAGCCAGTCACAAACCAGTTAAGCACTCACATTATTATATTCCTGCACTTTTATCCTTATTCTACGATTGATTGAACATCATGATCCGTGTCGCATTGAACCACAAGTCGATCTACCACTACGATCGTTACGTCGAGCTGGCTCCACAACTGGTTCGCCTCCGCCCTGCTCCTCACTGCCGGACTCCGATCCGCAGTTACTCGTTGCGAGTCACTCCCGTTCAGCATTTTGTGAACTGGCTGCAGGACCCGCACAGTAATCATCTGGCGCGGCTTGTCTTCCCGGAAAAGACCAATATGCTGCAGGTCGAAGTCGATCTCGTTGCCGAGATGACGGTCATCAACCCGTTTGACTTCTTCCTGGAACCACAGGCAACCAATTACCCGTTCGAATATGATGCGAACCTGAAAAAAGATCTGCAGCCGTTTCTGGATACCATTGAACCAGGACCGGAATTCGCCGAACTGATCGATTCGATTGACCGTTCCGAAATCAAGACCATCGATTTTCTGGTGGGCCTGAATCAGCGACTGCAGGATATGATCAGCTATGTCATTCGCATGGAACACGGGGTACAGACACCTGAAGAAACCCTGCAGCTGAGAAGTGGTTCCTGTCGCGACAGTGCCTGGCTGCTGGTGCAACTGTTCCGGCACCTGG
>JAGQQP010000462.1 GCA_020426085.1 Planctomycetaceae bacterium
CGTTTTTTCCAGTAGTCAGCGGACTCTGCACGTCTGGCGAGACGGCGTTCGGTATTGATCTGGTCGATGTGTGCCAGACGCTCCGCCTCATAGGCGGCCCACCCCTCATCGGTGTAGGGCACGTGCCGACCGGCTGGAGAGATCAACTGCCAGGTGTCCTCCCCCTCGCGCGACCAGGCGGCCACCGTTTCACCGAGACCGGGACGAACGGTACCGAACACGGTTTCCAATACGACGAGATGTGGTTTTTCTCCGGTCGATTCAAACACGCACCAGTCTTCCCGATTTCCCGGAGGTGCGAAGCGAAAATCGGGGCCGAGATCGAGATAGTTCTCCTGTTCGGAAGTCAGATGATGGCCGTTCAGGCTGGAGGGCATCAGCGGAGTGTCCAGTACCGTTTTGCCGTCGATAACCAGTCGGGAAATACCCCGTGCCCGCAGCAGGATGCGATGTTTGCCCTTCGGAAGCGAGACCAGTCCTGAAGCCCGGAGGAAGGTGTTCCCCGACGGATTACCGATGACACCAGTGGCAGTGTAAACTTTGGGCACTTCGAAAAATCCAAAGGCTTCTTCTGTCAGAATTTCACTGGCAACCGGCGGGACGTCCGGCCATTCACGGCGTCCCGGGACTCCTTTGGTGCAGAGTTCCACTCTTACTTCGCCCGCATTCACGTCGGCGCGTTTCACCGGCGTTGGAGGAGGATTGATTGCGTAACGCTCCTCGATCTCAGAATTTTTCAGAATGCCTCGGTGCAGCGTCAGCGAATCGACACGTCCCTGGAAGTAGGCCTTTGTCTTGCCTGCATTTGTGGAACCGCCGAGCCTGAGTTTTCCAGGGCGTTGTACTGGTCCGCGAAGGGTCGATTTCTCCCATCTCCCCGAAAACAGCTGCATCCTTCCGTTCACGAAAAGCATAATACTGGTGGGATCGCCAAAGGTGTAAGGGATGGCAATGTGATGCCATTCGAGTCCGGTCAGGCTGATACTGCCACTCCACCACTGATGACGGGTGGGGACGCCCCCCTTTTTTTCAGGTTCGGCCGCGAAGCAGACACCGACTCGCATGGAGCTGGCACTCAGACGTTCTACGGTCAGCGCCCAGTTGAGATTATCGTCGGCTTGCCCCGCTCGATTGGGGTCACCCTTGGCCAGGAGAAAAACCGGTTGTTTTTCCTTTAATTCTTTCGGCGCGATCCAGAAATCGAAGGTCAACGAATCGCCGTGTTTGAAGGTCGGTGCCTTGTCTTCGGGGACGACCAGCGGCGTGCCGGTCTTGAATTCCGCTGCACTGTTTTTTGCATTGAAAAGCGGATGTAGCGGCGGACGTGGCCCCGCAATCGTGCCGTCGGGCCATGGAGCATGCTCGTCTTCGCCATCGAAGTGCCAGCTCAGTACAGGTACGGCTGGAGGCAGGTTTTCCCGATCAGGTGCCGAGCGGGCGATCAGCGGCATCGTGGTGGCGAGCAGAATGAGACTTAAGCGCAATAAATAATTCATAATCGATCAAAGATACCTGCAATGGAAACTCAAATGTTGTCATTCCGAAGTTGTGTTCTGCCGCCGTAGGCATACTAAATATTGCTAATGGGACTGTGAATTATCCTGAAATTGTCGGTCTGGAAATCGAACCTGACCTGGAGAAATTGTATGGAGCGGTGATTCTTCACAACCATACAAAGTACCTGTCACATCTCGAAACCAAGACATTTGGGGTGGTCCTCCATTTTACCCATTATTGCGAGAAAAAGACAGCACAGATGGTCGTTGGGCTGGTCGTTACAGTTGGGGAACGACCGCTTTGCGGTATCGAACCGTCAGCAGAAATATGAGAAGCTCAATCTCAATGAGACCTGCTACGAAGAACATCTCGGAGAACTCATCATCTCATACGAACGGATTTCAGCATCGATCGGTTCGAGCCAGGTCATTTCTTCACGTTCAACGTATGTTTGTTCGCTCAGAAAAGGCCAGGACCAACAACTATCTGTGGCATATGTTCCCATCACACCTCAGTTCTATCACCTGATTTTGACTTCAAGGATCAATTGCATCCGGGACTTAACATACAATAGTCGTTGGTGCCGGACGGGAAGATGAATTCAAATATTTTTCAATCGATGCTGATAGACGAACAGCAATCATTCGTTTGTTTTTGCAGGTTCCTGGTCTTCCAGAATTGATTCCCCGGCGCGGGACGGGAGTCGGGGCAGGGTGATCTGGGGAAACTCGCCTTCTAACGCTGTTAGAAAAGCCACAATATCTGTGACTTCTTTATCGGACAGTTCCACATCCAGTTCCGATTCAGCCATCAGACGCACCGCTTCTGGAAGAGAATTGACGGCCCCGTTATGAAAGTAGGGAGCAGTGATAGTAATATTCCGTAGCGTGGGGACTTTAAACTGGTGTTTGTCCTCAGCCTGTTTGGTGACTTCAAATCTGCCGAGGTCCTTTGCCAGACCATACCTGGTGACGAGTTTACTGTCGGCGTAGCGGGGAAACTCATTAAACAGGGGATCCGTTGCATCCATTTTCCAGCCGTTAAAAGCAGGACCAGAGTGACACTCGGTACAACCTGTTGAGTCAAACAGCTGCATGCCTCGAATTTGAGACTCCGTCAGTGCACCATGGTTGCCGCCAACATACCGGTCATAGGCACTGTCTGGGGTGATCAGCGTCCGTTCGAAGGCTGCGATCGCTTTAACCGCATTTTCAAGTGTAACAGAGTCCTCCTTGCCAAATACTTTGGCGAAAGCAGTACGGTAACCCGGAATTGCCGCGATGCGTTCCATGGCCTTATTGTGATCGGGCATTCCCATTTCGGGAGCTGCGACCATGGGACCTTTAGCTTGCTCTTCCAGGCTGAGGGCGCGACCATCCCAGAACTGGGATGTCTGAAATACAGAATTCCAGACTGTAGGAGCGTTACGGGGGCCGATGCGACCGTGAATTCCCATTGAGGAAGGCCGTCCGTCGTCTCCCCCTTCCATGACGTTATGGCAGCTGTTACAGGAAACAGTGCCTGTCAGTGATAAACGGGGGTCGAAAAATAGCTTCTTTCCCAGTTCCACTTTTGCGGCTGTTGTAGGATTGTCCTCTGGGCTGCTCACTTTCGTCGGGAGGGGGCCAGAAATGGCAGGTACATTTTTTTCACTGGTCGATTTCACCGGGGAGTTACTATCGGCCACTGCTTCCGTTGATTGTCCCTGCTGACATCCGACGCACAGGACCAGGCAGACGAGTAGTTGAAAGTGAAACAGAGCGGGGTACTTGAGAGTGGACATTTTGCATTTTCCAGGCACCTGAGAAATAAATCAGCAGGTTAGCGGGTTGAGTGCTTATGATAAGTCTAATGCGAGGCAAACAGGGGAGAGCGTACTTTGTGTCAGTAAAGTATGAGAATCATAGTGATTCAGGGAGGACAGCTGGTTCAGTAGTAGACTGGCAATATCACGACAGGCCAGCAGTCGCTCAGGCTTTGATAAACTATAATATCGTGATCTAACGATATGTCAATGGGGGACGAAATCATATTTCAGCTGATACAAGATTGCGGTCAGTCAGTCTCGAAGGGGCGTAAATGGGTGAGGACCCCGACAACCTTCGTGAGGGCACGTCAATTCTCAGGATCTAATCCTTTTCGGGAAAAAACAAAACGCCACAAAATAGTGTCAGAAATGAGAAGCTCTGGAGCGGTCCAGAAAAAGCAAATGCCGCTGAGTTACGCGGGATAACTCAACGGCAATCAATTAAGCGGAGAGAGGGGGATTCTATGACCGCTCATTCGTTGCCGGGTTTCCCATGTGAATGAGACTGCAATAATAGGCTTATTCTGTCATTCGTCAAGAACTATTATCAGGCGTTAATCAATTTCAGATAAAAATGAATGCCACAAAACTGCCACAAATATTTTAATCTACTCGGCAGTATAGTCGAGTGAGTCTAATCAGCTTCGCCTGGTAACGCTGAGTGGAATGAGGCTGATCCAGCACAATACAGGCTCTCTGCTTAGAGGCAGGGAACTCATTCTGTATCG
>JAGQQP010000463.1 GCA_020426085.1 Planctomycetaceae bacterium
ATGAAACGAAGCTTCTGTTCGGCTTTTCTGAATGTGGCAGGAGCGCTCGAAAGCCAGTCTGAAATCGGTACTGCCAGAAAATAGCTGGCTAGACCGATCGTAAACGTAAGAGAGAGTACTACAATCGCAGCGGAGAGCGACTCGGGAATCGGAAAGACACGTGACAGAAACCGTACCACGGGCGCCAAAAGAAAGAACAGTACAATCGCCAGCGCGATAGGTATAAAAATCGCCCGGGCAAAATACAAAGCGTGCACCACACCAAGAGTCGCAAGAATGGCCAATGAGATACGGCCAAAGGGTTGAATCTCAACTTTATCTTTCAAAACAGTCGCTGAGACTGCCTGCTCTTCCCTCAATTGCTCTTGAATACTGGAAGAAGAGTCAGCGTCCGAATCATCACCGCTTCGAACTTCTTGACTGCGGTGCTGGCAATCGGATTCTATCGATGATGATGTGAGGGACACGGACCTTCTCCTTACCGGTAAATATCAAAGCAGAGAGAGCGTCTCCCTGTCATGCTGATGCTTTCTTACCAGGGCTTCAGTTTCCAACCAACGATGAATCCGATTCCAAAACACCATAAAGCTGCAGTCCCGGGATTCTGTCGTGCATAAGTAGAGACATAATCGACGAAATCATCAACTGGTTGCAACTGGTCGCAATTCTCTACGCGAGCCGCATTCGCTACTGTTTCTCGATCCATTGTCTGGGCATTTTGAGAAGAGGTGGTATACATATTCATGATTGATTTCCTTTCAAATTCATTTTTTTCAAGATTGATCTTATTTCCTCTGATAAGGACTCTGACGGTTACGGTGCTTATCAGAAATAATAGTTTTAATCCAATCGATATTACTGCGCAATTCTGTTCCCGAACGCTGTAATGTACGTAAGCTTTTCTTAAAACCTTTCCAGGCAAAGTAAAGAAAACCACTGGCAAGAAACAGACCTGAAACGGAGACCGTCAGCATGCTCGAAGCCAGGGTTAATTCAAATGCATTGCTCAACCACCAGGCACATGCTAACAGCAATACAGGAAATGCTCCTGCACATAGCCCGAGTCCCAGAGCCAGAAAAATTGTCGGAGAAAAAGATTCTCGGATCGCATCGCGTGTGTCCACAGACAGAAGCTCAACCTGAAGCTCACTCAGAGCCAGTAAATCTGCACCGAGGTCACCCAGGTCACCTCGCATATCAGGTTTATACTCCGACTGCACTGTTCCGTTCTGACCAATCATCGTTTCACCCACCATCCGGCAATGATGCCCGTGATCAGACTGATTTTCAGAGCCTCACCCGGATGCTCACAGATCTGCTCACGCAAGCGTTCTTTCACATCCGCTAGAATTGCTGCAGGGCCTGCGACATTTTTCAGTCCCTCAGCCTGCGACCTGCTTTCGCTCAACGGTCGTGTTTTGTGTTTAAACTGCATTTGATAGGGACTCATTAGCTTAAAATCTCCGATCGAAATGTTTCGTATAAGGACTGGGAGCAGCTGGAGCAGATGCCTCTGTCTGATCGGAAGCACCAGCATGATTTCTGCCCCCCTGGTCCTGATTTAAAATCGAAGTCAGATGTTGAGCAACCTGTGCTACCGCAGCTCGCATGGCCAGTCCGGATATAAATGTAAACGCTGTTTTTACGACTCCTGCTTTTTCCGCATCATCATCATCATCCGCTTTATTGATGACCAGACGCTTCTTCCTGGCCAGCTTCAACAATTCGTCGTTATAAGGATTACTCACCTTTAATTTTCTGGGGACAATCAAAAAACCAAACGCAGCTGCTGCGCTAACACACGCCCAGGGATAATGTCTGATATAGTATTGCCAGTCCGTTAGAGTCGATGCTGATTGTTTAATCTGGCTGACATCGTCATCCAGTTCACAGCGGATTTCATGCATCGCACGACGTATCTCATTTGCTCGTTTGTCTTCAGGCTGACTGGCCACGATTCAGGCTCCTGTCTGATACTTGATGTTGTCCTGGTTTAACTTCTCCCAAAATGCAAACTGTTTCCGACACCTCTTTCTCTGCTTCGACATCAGGAACGAAAATGCTTCTTCATAGAAGCGGGAACAATCTCAGACAGTGACTCCCGAATACTGCATCCTACCCGGTCCATAAAAGCCTGATCCCGTGAAAAGTGTTTGACTGAACCACGGAACATAGAACCCAGTAACAACCCTGCCCCAATGCCGACTCCCAGACTGATCATAACGGATTTGACCGGTTGCTCATCGACATAGTGACATACCTGTGAAGATTTTGAGGCAACCTGTTGTTCCACCTGATCGTGTGAGACAGGCACAATATTCTTTTCCAGGTCTTCGTATTGATGAATCATTTTTAACTCCCTGTTAGATTCGGTCTTAAGATTGAGCATTCGATTCAGTACTATCGACGCCACGCCAGACTGACAATCACACCGGCGATCAAACCTGTACCAAAGGCAACAGCAACTGACTCAGCGGGATGCTTACGTACTGTCCGCTCCGCCTCGTGATATCCTTTTCGAACCGACTGATTCACCTGCTCATATTGTTCGCGGGCGGCTTCTGAGGCATGAGCAAACTGCTCTCTCGAATTTTTCACAGCTTCGTTGAAAGTGTCACCCACTTTACCTGCCATTGTGGATGCGGAATGTGAAAGGCTCTCAACTATCGCATCCAGTTCTTTCTGGATATCACGGCTGGTTTCACCCGTCTTTTGCTGAATTTTTCCTACGAGTTGATCTGTCTTGCCTTCCAGCCCATCTAAATCACTCGAATTAAGCTGGCTCCATCGTTCTTCAATGCGTCCCCGAATCTCATTCCAGTGACCGCGAAGTTCTTCTCGAGTGGTCATTATTCTCTCCTTACCTTAACTGTTGGATTGATTAATCTCATTTGAAACGCTGAACGTTATGAAACGTAAAAAGCAACTTGCATGCCACTTCGCATATTCATTCTCAGTCCATTGAATTAAACAGTATGAGTACGTGCGAGAACCCTTAAAATACAGGCTGAATTGCCGATTCCCATCATTTCTTGTTGATGCGACATGGCATCAGAAGGGATTCTGTTTTGTGATTCTGGAACGGTCGCCAGTGTGCCAAACTGACTCCCTTTCGATCAATTTTCTCTGCTTAAGCGAGAGAATCACAATCATCAATTGATAAGGGGATGACAGGTGAACGATTGATTCTCCAGAGAATGATTCGTGCCACCAATATGCCTGACGGATTGAAATAACTTCAGAAATGAACAGATTTTCCAGCTCAGTTCGTCCGGCTGTCTCCCATCGTTCGAGCATTATGAACATGATAGCTGTGGCATTGCAGACAGCTTTGTGTAGCGGTCTGTCTGTTGTGACAGGTAGCACACATTTCGCGACTGACAGGTCGAAATCCACTGCTGCAGGATTCCTGACTGTTACGATTAATTTCCCAGGCAAGCGACTTCGCATCACGAATAAAGTACTCACTCTTCCAGATCGCCTTCAATCCGGTTTCCTGCGGTTCAAACGAATGACAGGACTCACATTTCTGTAGCTGTCCCATCGACAAATGCGGCGCGTGCGAGAAATGTGTTAGGGGTTCAGACGCCTCTTGACCGGAAAAGGCACGCCAGTTCACTTTCGCTTTTCCCGTTTGTGGATTCTGGTCAACGGAGTGACACATCAGACAGCGCCCGGAAGACATGGCCCCTGACACATCTTCGCTACCGGAACCGCTCGGATTGGAAAGCATCTGCCAGAGAGAATCCTGAGCCAGTCCTTCGAATGAATTTTGAACCGCTTGATCCAGCCAGCCTCTGATCAATGGATCTGCATGCCCCACCGGACGATAGCGGATCGTAAAATCAGAATGAGTCAGAGACCAGCCATTACTGACATTTACTTCAAGAAAACTATTTCGATCCTTTACTCTTCGAAAGTTCAGACTGGTCACGGTACCGTTTTCCGGCTGGTTTCTGATTTCTTTTTCAGAATTGGAAAACCAGAGCCGCTGTGCCTGTTCCATACTGGGAACGATGG
>JAGQQP010000464.1 GCA_020426085.1 Planctomycetaceae bacterium
ATGCTGATGATGATTGCCTTCCACGAGCACGCGGAAATCATGCCATTCGTCGGGTGCGAATGTTTCCACAGGCATTTTCCCGACCACCCAGGGCTGACCATCCGGGTCGATGATAACCTTCTCCCCCGTATGCGAAAGAATACGGCGGCCTTTCTCTTCATACAGCATGCCGTTGTAGTTGGGGTTATTGGCAACCACATCACACTGATAGCCGGTCACGATGTCCAGTCCCAGATCGGGTCGTGAATTTCCACGATACTGCAGACCGCTGTTCCCGCCAGCAGTTACTTTTACTTTGACCCGCAGATCAAAATTCCGAATCGTGGAATCCTTCCAGGTGATGAAGCGGTTCATCTTCAGAGTGCCGTCCGTCTTACCTGTCAGGGCTCCTTCTTCCACTGACCAGTACTTTGGATCTCCACTCCAGTGACGCAGTGTCTTCCCGTCAAAGACTGATACAAAACCTTCAGAATCGGGTTTCGCCCCCACCGCAGCTGA
Source organism: Planctomycetaceae bacterium (assembly GCA_020426085.1). Taxonomy (GTDB): domain Bacteria; phylum Planctomycetota; class Planctomycetia; order Planctomycetales; family Planctomycetaceae; genus Gimesia. The sequence goes on from JAGQQP010000464.1 coordinate 499, forward strand.
TGCCTCCGGATGCGGAACGGTCGAATCGGTAAACTTCCCTTTTAACGGATCGAGCGGTCCGCCCAGTTCTTTCACGCGACTGGTTGTCCGCTCGCGCATTTCTTTCAGTGTTTTCTGATAGTCCGGATGATCCGCCAGGTTCACCAGTTCATCTGGATCCTGTTTCAGATCGTGCAGAAACTCATGATTACCATGATCAAAGTACCGCACATATTTGAACCGGTCATTCCTCAATCCTTCAAAGGCAGGGATACGATTGCGAACAGCAAAATGCTCGTGAAATGCTTCGGTTCTCCAGTCGGCAGGAGTTTTTCCAGCTACGATTGGCTGCAGACTGTGCCCTTGATATCGAGATGGAATTTCGACTTCCGCCCAGTTCAAGAACGTGGCAGGCAAATCCAGATTCAATGCGGGTGCGCTCGTCACCTGGCCACGCTGATCGGCGGCAACTCGGGGATCGAAGATAATCAAGGGAACATTTAATGCATTTTCATAATGCGACCACTTCCCGGCAAATCCACGATTTCCCATGTAATAGCCGTTGTCCGCTGAATACACAATAATGGTATTCTTATCCAGCCCGGCCTCTTTCAGAGCCGCCAGAAAGCGTCCAATGGCACCGTCGATGCCACTGACCATGCGGTAATAGGCCCGCATATTGGTCTGATATTTTTCATCAGTATTCCACCGCCAGAAATAACGTTCCCGATTGATCGTCGTTTTCAGAAAATCAGGTTGTCCGTCGAAAATCGACGGCGTATTCAGACGGGGTGGAGCAATGTTAACGTCTTCATACATCCCATCCACAGCACGCGGCCAGGGAAAATGACCGATTCCCGGTCGACGGTCACTATCTTCCGCGTGGCAGGCATTGAACCAAAGATTCAGAGCAAACGGTTTCCCCTTGGGTTGTGATTTCAGAAACTCAATCCCCCGGTCGACGATCAGTTCGGTCTCATGACGCAGACTGCCGTCCGGCTGTTTTTTGTAATAGGGATTGCGGCTGATCGCTTCAAATTCATCAAAGTGTTGCTCTCTCTGAAACTCCTTAGGCATCTTCGCATGCCATTTGCCGTAGAAACCCACACGATATCCGTTATCCCGCAGCAGATCGGTATACAGTGTTTTAACGGCCTCTGATCGCGCCATCTCGGGATTGGAAGGTGTTCCGTAACTGCGCCCCGTCAAACCGGTGAGAATCGTGGTGCGGCTCACCCAGCAGATCGCCTGGCTGACACACGCATTCGAAAACCGGGTTCCCCGGGCTGCCAGTTCATCAATGTTAGGAGTCTTGATGACTTCGTTTCCATAACAGCCCAGTGTGCTGGTAGTCTGATCGTCGGCGAAGAAAAAGACGATGTTGGGCTTCTCGTCCGCGTACAACGAACTGAAGGAGACAAAGAACAGTACAGTCAGATGCAGGATTAATTTCATGGCTGTCGATTCACCGATTTGAGTTTTAATAAGTCCGGCTCGTCCATTCACGCCGGTAAATGGATGCAAACCGCTTCTTCCTGATGCGGATGCATACTTAACACTGTAACTGACCGGAAAGGCAAAGGCGACTCTACTCTCTCAAAATTCAGACAGCTCCAAAGCAAAGACTTGTAACCGGGGGGAGCTGACCAGTAGAATAGTAAATCTACTTTATTAAACCTGCCACGACTTCCGCGCAGGTTCATACACCGTCGTGACTCTATCAACTGAGACGGTTATGAATCGCCAGTAAAACAATCACTGTGTTCACAGATTGAAAGCCTGCCTGCAATATGACTGATCAGGGATATCGCACTTTTCTGACAACGATTCTGATAACCCTGCTGCTGGTCTCTTCTCGCACTTCTGCTACTGAAAAAAAGATTGATTTTCAGCGCGACATCGCACCCATTTTACAAAGTCGCTGCCTGAGCTGTCATCAGGACCGCATCCGCCAGGGAGGACTGGCTCTGCATTCCAAAGTGGAAATTGACAACGGGGGTGAAAGTGGTGAGATCATTGATCCCGGTGATCCTGATGCCAGTTCCCTGATGGACCTGATCACCCCGTATGAAGGAACCGCAGAAATGCCTCGAGATGCGGCTCCTCTGACAGAAGTAGAAGTACAGTTATTTCGAGACTGGATCAAGCAAGGCGCTTCCTGGCCTGAGAACTTCGTTTTAGAACCTCCCGTGCTCTGGTCTTTAAAACCATTGCAGCGACCACCGGTTCCAGAGATCGTAAAACCAGTTGCTGATTTCCCGATCCGTAACCCGATCGATGCGTTTATCGCTGCCCGTCATCAGTCAGCCGATGTTGAACCCGCACCACAAGCTTCGCGGCGGACACTCATTCGCCGTCTCTATCTGGACCTGACAGGACTGCTGCCGAGTCCCTCAGACGTATCTGCTTATGTAGCAGACAAGGATCCAGCAGCCTACGAAAAGCTGGTCGACAAACTGCTGGCGTCTCCTCATTTTGGTGAACGCTGGGGTCGTTTCTGGCTCGATCTGGCCCGGTATGCAGACAGCGATGGTTATCTGGGGGATAGCATACGTCCCCATGCCTGGGTTTATCGAGAGTGGGTCATTCAGGCCGTCAATGACGATTTACCCTTCGATCAGTTCTCCATCGAACAGCTGGCAGGCGACCTGCTGGAAAAACCAGTGGATACCCAACTCATCGCGACCGGCTTTCATCGTAACACGTTGAGTAACACCGAAGCCGGCGTGGATCTCGAATTATATCGCACCAAGGAACTTGTCGACCGCGTCAATACGACGGGCATGGTCTGGCTCGGCCTGACTCTGGGTTGTGCCGAATGCCACGATCACAAGCATGATCCCATCTCACAGAAAGAGTTCTACCAGATTTATTCCTTCTTCAATAATGCCGACGACTCCAGTGTGAAAGTCAGCCGAGACTGGGACACCGCGGAATACAAAGTAAAACAGAAACAATGGCAGCCTGACTATGATCAAGCTCTGACCTCGTTGAAAACGTTCGAAAAAAATGATCTCACAAAAGAACAGAAAGCTGAAATCACCAAAACGCTGCAAAAATATAAAAAGTCCTCCGACCTCAAAAGCATTACGAAATTTTATGAGACAAAGCAACCAGGCTGGGACAAACTCTATTCGCGTCTGGAATCACTTCTGAATCGACGCCCCGCGCCGCCGGCAACCAGGGCACCGACATTCAAAGAACGTACCAAAGACCGCCGCGAAACCTTCGTGCATGTCCGGGGGATTTATAATCAGCCAGGCGACAAAGTGAATCCGGGCACACCTGCGGTTCTTCCTGAATTCAGTTCTAAAGAGCCGCTGACGGACCGCCTGGATCTGGCAAAATGGCTGTTCCAGGAGGACAACCCCCTGACTGCTCGCGTGGCCGTCAATCGCATCTGGCAGCATCTGTTTGCCCGCGGGATCGTCGCGACTCCCAATGACTTCGGCACCAAAGGGGAACCTCCAACGCATCCGCTCCTGCTCGACTGGCTGGCGGCAGAATACAAATCACAAAACTGG
>JAGQQP010000465.1 GCA_020426085.1 Planctomycetaceae bacterium
TTCATAAGCCTGGTTCACTTCGTCGATTTTCTTCAACTGAAACAGTGTGCGTGCAGCCTGCAGCCCGGAGAGCATGGCGTAGCGCGAAGGGGCAAACTGCTGCAGCGTTTTCTGGTAGACGTCGACGGCGGCTTGCAGTTGTTTGTTGTTTTCCAGACTGCGCCCCTGCATGTAGGCTGCTTCGGCTGTGAGCGGGCTCTCCGGGAATTTCCTGACGAACTGCTCGAAATGCTCAGCTGCAGCTTCGTTTTCCGCGAGCTGGAATTCACTCCAGGCTAAACCTGAGAGTCCTGCTGGATACTCGGGCGAATCGGATCCGAGTTTGACGATCTCATTGAAAAATGTTTTGGCGCGGGCCCACTGTTTTTCTTCGTAGTTGCGTTCCGCCAGTTGACGATACGTCTGAATCAACAGGTCTCCTTCGGGCTTACGGTCCTGCAGTTGTTTCAGATATTGATCGACTTCCTCTGGCTTGTTGTTTTTGGCTGTCAGCAGAATCAGGTTCGCCAGGATCTGGTTGAAGCGAACTTCGTTGGGAAACTGCTTGAGATACTCTTTCGAGAGGGATTCGGCTTCCGCGTACTTCTGCTGAGAATTGAAATTGTTGCTCTGCAGCACTAAAGCATCCGCATACTCGCTGGATGTTTTATCGGCTTTCGGATCTTTGAGATAAGGGTCCAGAACCTCGATCGATTTGTCATACTGTTTGAGTTTCTGATACGTGCGTGCCAGGTAGAGCCGCGCCAGCAGTTGCGTGTTCTCCAGTTTGGACTCTTTCAGAACATTCTGAAAATTTGTCGCGGCTTCAGCGAGATCCTCGGGCTTGCCTTTTGCATCCAGAATGCGTCCTTTGAGCAGTTCGTGATGCAGACGCAGTCCACTTTGCGGAAATGTCTTTTCAAACTGAGCTGCAAGCTGCTCGGCTTCAGCCAGCTCATCTGTCAGCAACGCCGCTTCGATGGCGAAATGCAGGCTGTCGTCAGCCAGTTCACTCTCCGGCGACTGTTTAACAAGTTGCAGGAACAGTGCTTTCGCTTCTGCGGGTTTGCCGGACCGGAGCAGGGCATCGGCCAGCTGGTAAGTGGTTGCTTCCTGCTGACTGGGATTGGGTTTGGATTTGAGGGCCAGTTCAAATGCTGCGATGGCAGCGGGCAGCTGTTGCTCACCTTTCAGGGCAACTCCCTTCCAGTACAACGCGTTTGCGGCCTGAGCCGGATCTTTTGAGACCAGGTCAAACTGCTCGACCGCTTTTGCATATTCCTTGAGATCGTAATACGCATAACCTGCATTGAGCCGGGCGGTGATCCCCAGTGGACTTTCGGGAAATTTCTTCGGAAGTTCGAGGAAGGCATCAGCGGCTGCCTGGAACTGGCCGCGATCAAACAGAGAGGTCGCGAGAGACATCTGGGCATCGCTGGCCCGTGGGTGATTTTTCAGACCGGCGATCTCTTTGAATCGTTTTTCTGCTTCCTCGATCTGTTTATCGCGCAGGTAAGAGGAAGCCAGGCCAAACTGAGCGTCTTCCGCCATCGCCCCTTTGGGATGACGTTCGAGTGATCGCTGAAAACTTTTAATGGCGAGGTCGGCTTTACCGCGTCGCAGCAGCACATCCCCAAAATAGGGATAAGCCCATTCTTCCAGCGCATGGTTGGGGTACTGTTTGAGGAAGTCCGTAAACTCTTTTTCGGCCGCTGCCAGATCGTCCAGCAGGTAACTGCATTCTGCAATGCGGTAGATGGCATCAGGCAGGTTTTTATTCTGTGGATACTGTTTGGCGAACTCTCTGAGGGTTTCGCGGGCCTCCCGGTATTTCTGCTGATTGACGAGTGTCAGACCCAGATAAAATTTCGCCAGAGGTACACTGGCATCGGTCGGATAATTCTTCAGGTATTTACGAAACGTTTCGGTTGCGAGCTCCCAGCGATTCTGTTTGTACAGACCAATGGCCAGCTGGAATTCATCGGAGGCTTTATCTGCGTGCACCTGGGGTAACGGCAGGAGTGTCAGCAGGAGCAGAATCAGGCAGATTTGAGGCGCACGTCGATTGATGTTGAGAGAGTTCCTGATACGAAAATTCATCATATTAATAGTCGTCAGTATGTTTTGAAGAAAAATTGAACACTTGCCCCCATTATCGTGGGTTTTCAGGCAGAGGCAAGCGGCGTTCGGCAAAACTGCAGTGGTCCGCATGAAAAGCCGGCAGTTTTGAGGGTGAATGTGCCGTTCCGCAATCAATATAAACAGCAGGCCAGCAGGAGGTTGGAGTGACCTGCTGGCCCGGATGTGCGCCTGTGAATGTGATGCGCGGCTTAACTGCCTTGAAAATGCTGGTCGGCGAAGTTCAGGTACTGCTGCCAGTCGAAATCAGTCACATCGTGTTTGCCGGTGCGGATGTGATAACCCATTTGTTTCTGCACAGGTTTGTTGACGCCAGGCATGTCATCTGCGCCAAAGCCGGTCGTTCCCAGCAGTTTGTAAACCGGTTCCGCATATTTCACCGAGAGGAATTCCCCCTTCGGGTCGGCCCACTGGTCATCTTCCGCACTCGCGACATACACGGGCCGCGGCGCGATTAAAGAGATCAGCATGTGTTGATCGACGGGCAGATCGTTTTCCTTGTCGATATATTTATTGAAGTTGTCACAGAACCAGTGCGGGAAGGCGTTGTTGATGACGTGCAGTGTTTCACCAAAGCGACGTCGGCTGAGAGCTGCTCCACCACAACCCGAGTCGTTAGAGATGACAAGGGCAAAACGCGGGTCCTGTGCACCGGCCCAGAGGGAGGTTTTCCCGAGGCGGGAGTGTCCGATGACGGCGACTTTGTTCGCGTCGATCTGTTTGTCGGTTTCCAGATAATCCAGAGCACAGCTCAAGCCCCAGGCCCAGGCAGAGATGGTGCCCCACTCATCGGGCGCGGGTTGCTGTTTTGAATTGTAGAGCGCATGGACGCCGTTCTTGAAGCCGTCGTCGTAGTCGGGATCGATGTCGCCGCAGTAGATGGCGACGAGTCCGTAGCCGCGATCGATGATGGTTTCGATGGGCCAGCGGGACGAGGATTTGCCGCGCGAGTCTGCGGTCGCTTTATGATCGACGATGGCTTTCTCTTTGCTGGCCCGCATCCAGTGCTCGTTGATTTTGACGTCTGTTTCATCCGTGATGGTATGATTGCCGTAAAAGTTGAGGCCCATGAAAACGGGGACCGGTTTGGTGGCTTTCGCGGGCAGATAGATCAACAGATCCATGCGAGGCTCTTCTTTCTTGCCCGAGAAGTAAACCGAAATTTCTTTGCGGATCGCTTTACCGCCCAGCGCATCGTTTTTGACAGACGTCACTTCGAACAACATGTTCTCCGGTCGTGATGGGCTTTTGCCATACACTTCAGTTTCGAACAGTTCCAGAATTTCGGGTCTGCGGACTTTCTGCCACTCCTCGGCGGAATCGACCTTTTTTCCCTCGCTGGTGACCAGTGGGTCGGGGAGCTTGAACTGCGGCACCTTACTCTCATCGTAATTGGGTTTGGGGCGTTGCGCATGAGCGGCGGGAGTCAGAAGCAGTGTCAGGCTGAGAAGTAACAGCAGGCGATTCATGGTGAGGCGGACCTTTATGTTCTGGTGGGAAGATGACGTTGAATTCAGGTATTACTATTCTCAATCGTGGCCGTTTTCGCAACGATAGGCAATATGAAACCATGGCTGGACCGCAAAAAGCTTGAAATTCGAGGACTGCGGATGACAGAAGTTTTTTAACCACGAAAAGCACGAAAGACACGAAAATTTTCAGGTTGAGGGCTGTCGCCTAATTGTGGCTTCAGATCTTTATCGTTTCCAGGCCTGGATGATGTAGCGTTTCATGCGGACGCCTGCCTTGTCGACCAGCACGGGATCGACGCGCTGGAAGTAGAGGTCGAGAATTTCGTGCATCAATTCTTCCCGGAGTTCAGCCGGTACGTGGCGGGCGGCGGGGACCCAGGAACAGAAAAAGTCGGAGAGAGCTTCGCGGG
>JAGQQP010000466.1 GCA_020426085.1 Planctomycetaceae bacterium
TCCTGCCAGAGGATACTCGTCAGGTCTTTCTCTTCTTTAGGGAAGGAAACCAGTCCCAGATCGGCCTGATTTTCACAAATTCGCTGATAGACTTCATCCGGGTGCAGATAATCCAGGGTGACCATCACATCCGGATACAACTGCTGAAAATGCTCGACATAATCATGCATCTGAGCGAGTCCAACCGAATAGATGGCGGCGATCCGCACACGGCTGCGTGTCTGACCGACGGCCCGGCGGACCTGCTCTTCAACCTGTTCGAACGACCTCAACAGCTGTTGACATCCATCAAAATAAATCGCACCGGCGGGAGTCAGTTCAAAAGGTCGCTTGGAGCGATCGATTAACTGGGCCCCCAGACGTTTCTCTAGTGCATGCACCGCCTGACTGGCAGCAGACTGAGACACACGACGAACCTCAGCAGCTTTGGAGAAGCTGCCTTGCACGACGACATCACAGAATAGTTCAGCATTACGCAGATGCATGGAAGTGAAACCTGCCCTATTTATAAGGAATACTAATAATAGCCGGTCTGCAGTATTTAAATTTCGAATACGGCACAGTGTAGGGATCAAAGAGTCATGAAGTCAAGCGCACGACTTTCTGAAAAATATTGCCACGCCACTTAGGAAGAAATCATTTCCCACAAGCAATTACCATTAAAAAACTTACGTCGAAACAACCGAGCACACATCGAAATCAAAATAACTCACGGTCTAAATTCAGCTCAGGCAATCAGACCCCAGTTCTTCATATTAAACACGTGAAATGGGAATTCGTTTCATCCAGACACTTATAATTCACGTTGGTTCTATTCAATCTGCTTATAGTAACGAGAAACGCCGGCAAACCCCGGTTTTTGACCTATTGTTATGCTGTAGAGGTTCTGTTTCTGCCTTAAAGTGCCGTGAAATCGACGCCGAGACAGTCAGACGCACTTTGACACATCACTATTTTTATCAATCTGAAATGACGAACGGGCCTGCATATCTACTCAACTCAATCGAGCAGAGATATGATCATCCTTCTCGACAGTAAAGGAATGCAGCGACGTGTTTACACATCCAACTCTCTCATTCAAAGGAATTCTCATGAAGAAACTGATCCCGCTGTTTGCCCTGCTCTTTTTAGTCAGTTCGCTTCCCCTGCTCTCCGGATGTGGTAAATCTGCTGGAAATTCAGGACCTGCTGAATCAATGCAGGCACTGCTGAATGGTGTCGAAAATCAGCAGATGGAAGCCGTCTGGCAATTCCTGCCCGCCAGTTATCAGCAGGATGTGAACAGCCTTGCCCAGGATTTCGCGTCGAAAATGGATCCGGAAATCTACAATGGTGCCTTCGAGACCGGGCAGCGCCTGGCAAAAATCCTGAAAGAGAAAAAAGAATACATCCTCAACAATCAGATGATCCAGAGAGTGCCTTTGCCCCCGGAAAAACTGGGAGAGCTCTGGAATCCGACGGTTAATATCATTTCCGCGCTGGTCAACAGTGATCTGTCCAGCCTCGACAAACTGAAAAGCTTTGACGGCGGCAACTTCATGTCAACAACCGGTAACCAGCTGGCAAAAAATATGGTTGCCCTCTCTGACCTGGCCCCCAAACCGGACGGCGAAGCCAGTTTCTCTGAGAAGCTGAAAGAGACCAAAGTGACAGTCGTCTCTACAGACGGCGATACCGCGACCATCAGGATTGAAGCTCCGGACGAGGAGCCAAAGGAAGAACAAATGGTCAAGGTGGAAGGAAAATGGATTCCCCAAAACCTGGCAGACAACTGGCAGAAGGCAATGGCAGACGCCCGCAGCAAGCTGTCGGGACTGACTCCGGAAACATTGACTGAGAATAAACAACAGGTTCTGGCCATGCTCAAAATGGTCAATGATACGCTGGCTCAACTGGAAAGTGCCAAAACGGAAGAAGAATTTAACAACACCCTGACACCGGTGCTGATGATGGCACTAATGGGATCACAAAATCTGATCGGGCAAATGGGACAGCCGATGATGGGTGGCCCTGTCGGTGGTCCAAGCCTGGGAGAGTCGATGCCCGTTGACCCCAATCAGCTGGTGACCATCATCATTGAAAAGAAGCTGACCAACGCCGAACAGGACCCGATTATTGAACAGATCCTGTTGTCCGTGGACGATTCCGAACAGGTCAACATCGAACCGATGGCGGAAGGGGAAACGACCATCTTCAAGATTTCCCCCGTGGCGGATGTCGAGGCGTTCGCCAAAAAAATCAAGTTTGGTAAACCTGCCAAGGTGGATCCCAAAACACGTTCGATTACCGTCGAACTCGATAACTAAAACATGAGTTATCAACGGAAAAGCAAAAAGGCCACTTCTCGTGAACGGGGAAGTGGCCTTCAGTTTTGCTGGTTTGCGCAGCAATCAAATATCTTTGAGGGAAGAATTAAGCAGCTTCAGACAGATCTTCATCGTCTTCGCCACAGGCTTCCACTTCGGAATCCCATTCTTCTTCGCCTTCTTCATAGACGAGATAATAGATCTCGTTCATTGCTTCTTCGAGATAAGAGCGAATGTTTTCGCTGTCGGTTGATTCGATCAGTGCTTCCAGACTTGCGACAACACGGTCGACTTCTTCACTGGTGATCTCTTCATATTCTTCCTGGTTGTTTTCTTCTGACATCGTTACCTCCATGTCCTGAGTTTGACTACATTAAGCAGGAAAAGCACGAATTTAATTATCGGTTTTCCGGGCTTAAAGCATTAGCACGGCCCTGTGCAAAAATTACCAGGCGAGACTGCAGAAAATCCATTTCTGAATTTCGCCTAACGGATCCATTTTCAACTGACTCTGTCGGAAAAAGAACGACTATTTTTTCTTCTTTTTCGAATCTTTCTTTGTGGCTTTTTCGGTGGTTTTCTTTTTGGCTTTCTTCTTTTTCTTCTCTTTTTTGACGGTTTTCTCACCAAAAATGCGGTCCCAACCGTTAGTAAATTCTTCGGTTGAACCTGTGTGGACCGTATAACCCGTCACTTGCACTGCCTCCTCATAAAAACTTCGAAATAGTAATAGAATCGATCACGGGTTAAATTATTTATGAAACCAGATTTTGTGGCAAGCCTGAAATTGACCGGCTCTCCTGTAAATCCCTGTTTTCAGCCGAAATTCCCCCCTGTAACCAGCCTCTGGAGAGAAGGTGACCGACATGAATTTGCCCCGAAAAACCCCCTGCTATGCGGTCATCTTTACTTCGACTCTGACCGATCAACATCAGGGGTATGACGCGATGGCAGACCGCATGCTGGAGCTGGCAGCGCAACAACCAGGCTATCTGGGAGTAGAGTCTGTACGTTCACCAGATGGAACCGGGATCACGATCTCCTACTGGGAGAATCTGAACGCCATCAAAGCCTGGAAACAGAATCCCGAACACCTTACAGCACAGGAACTTGGGAAGAATCAATGGTATCAGAACTACTCGGTGGAAATCGCCCGCATCGAATCCGGTTATCAGTTCGAACAGCCCTGATTCCTCCCCTTCACTCCTGCTTTTCCTTTTCGGACTCCTCTTTCGAGTCGGCCTTCCTGGCTGCCTTTTTCTTTTCTTCCTCCCGCTTCTGCATTTCGTTCTTCGACTTTTTCGATTTTTCCAGCTGGAAATAAGATTTGCTGATGGTCCGGGGAAATTCATTATTGGACAGCTGAGTATCTGCGGTCTCCCGGTGGGGATCCAGGGTGAGACTTTTCAGAGGTTTCTCCGTTAAGATCAGCTTGGAAACACTCTTATTATTCAACCGCCAGATTTCGGCAGGAATCCGCAATATCTCTGTGGTATCGTCATCAAAGTTCAGCTTGAGGATTACCGGCATCACCAGCCCCCCCTGATTTTTGAGGTCGACGAGATAAAAGAACTTCTGTGTTTCCAGGAGTTTTTTCTCTTCCGCTTTCAACTCTTTAAGTTGGTCCTCGAATTTTTTTCGATCTGCGTCGGTCACGTCCAGGTCGTCATATTCATTATAAAAGTCTTTGAGC
>JAGQQP010000467.1 GCA_020426085.1 Planctomycetaceae bacterium
GAAAAAAGAAGTCTAAAATTCCCTGATGACTCAACGTTGACGATACAGAGATTTGATCCATTTGAAAAGGAATCAGTGAGGGAAATTCCATGAGTCTCGCGGTATATCTGCCAGATCGGGAAATGCCATTTCCAGCCAGCAGGAGTCTCAGGTACAGCGCAGCGGCAGGAGGTCTGACTGGCCACCGTGAATGGGGAATATTCGTTTACACATTGGGAGAGAGGAGGCCTCAATGCGGGGGCATATTCTCTTCTTCAACCTTTTGCAGTTTTTCCAGACGTCGGGCGTGTCTGCCCCCTTCGAATTCCTCTTTCAACCAGATTTCAATCATGCGGTTGACAAGTCGATCTCCGAGCAGGTCAGCTGACAGACAGAGCACGTTGGAATCATTGTGCAGACGGCTCATCTGGGCGGTGATATCATCGTGACAGGGAGTAGCACGCACTCCTGGAAATTTATTGGCGACGATACACATTCCCATGCCGGTACCGCAGATCAGAATTCCCCGATCGATGGTTTTATCACCGATGGCTTTCGCGACTTTCACCGCGTAGTCGGGGTAGTCGACACTTTCTCCATCATCGGGACCATAATCGAAGGCCACATGTCCTAACTGATTGAGAAGTGTGAGGATCTTGACCTTCGTGGCAAATCCCCGGTGATCACTGGCAACTGCAATTTTCATCGAAACTCTTTTGTATCAAGTGGCAAAAGGGTAGTTAAAAATAATGAGAGAACCCTGATTCGGTCGTACGTACTAAAGTATTCCTGTTGTCATGATCTCTGAAGCAGATCAGGGCTTATCTCAAACCCGGTGAGGGTTGATTATCTATCGTAACAAGTGAATTTGTGACGGGTTAACATTATCTTCATAATGGTAAGGTTAATGGTTTACCATCCATTATAGCAAGTGAGCTCTCATAGCTCATGTAGAAAATCAGGATTGAAAAAGATAATTGCGGGCGGGTGGGAGTCCAGGCAGCTTATTAATTTTGTGGTATGTTGATCTGGGAAATAATCTGGGTAAGGTGCTTTTCAATTTCATTTTTACACTCAATATAGCATTGAAAGCCTCCTCCGATGGGGTCGGAGACATCTTTTCCTTCAGGAGACAGGAGTTTGACCGAGTCTTCCAGATCCGGTCGTTCTGAAAGAATGGCAGCCCGATGTCCCTGGGTCATGGTAAAAAGGTGATCAGACTGGTCCAGGAGCCGTTCTGTCAGTGGTTGGCTTTCATGAGCCTGTATATCGATCCCCTGTTCAGCCAGAATAGCGACTCCTTCCGGGCTGGGAGGTGCTCCCATGGCAGCGGCGAGCCCCGCTGACCCGACAATGAAGCCCCGGTCTGACAGTTCGTCTTCCTGGCATTGCAGTTTATCAGCCAGTAATTTGCGAAACAGGCCTTCTGCCATCGGGCTGCGACAGGTGTTTCCTGTGCAAATAAACATATAGATTTCGCTGGAAAGACGTTTCAGGGTAGTTTCTGTCACGACACCTGGTTGCAGGATTTTCCATTGATTATCGTAAATGCCGATGATGGTTGACTGATCACCAAAACGAGAGGGGCCATCGTCGATCACCAACGCGACATCGTCTCCGAAATCGTTGATGAGCGAATCCGCCGTCTGATATTTTGCATCTTCGTTCAATAATACCAGTGGAGAGGGGGAGAGACGCATGGCCTGAAAAATGATTTCATGCGCAGGAGCCCGGAGTCTCAAGTGATTGCCAGGGCAAACCTCAGACTGCACTTCAGGAGGAAGTTGTGAAAACAGGCTGCCTGGTTGCGGGCGTTCCAGTTCCAGTACGACAGGACCTGGCCAGCAGCGTTTTGCCAGTTTCCTTGCGAGAGGTGGCATATCGGGCAGATAATCCTGAGCCTCGTCAAAACCCTTCACACACAGGACCAGCGGTTGGTCTTTGTCAGACAGGGAACGCAGTTTCGTCATCGCGGTGGGGCTGAGTGACTGACCTGCAATCACATAAGCTGTTGCTGTGGGAAAAGCGACCAGTTCTCCTTTCGCCAGGTACTGGACTGCAAGATGGATCACATCGCGGATGTCGTCAGTCTGTTTAAGATTGATCCGTTCGGTCATGAACAATTTAAGCCTTCAGTTGGTCGCAGAAATTATTATTCTGGCGCAATTCAACGGTCAAAAATGTTAAGATTTTCAGGTCCGCAACGAATCACGATCAACGTGTCACTACTGCGTAATATTCGATTGGAGAGAGTCTTCGTTTACCTTGATAATAACGGGCTAAATTCGATTGATCAAGCTGCTGGAAAAATTGATATTCATAAGGTATTATCATTGGACCGTTTATGACGCTTAGATAAGAAGTCTTCTTTACGGAATCTTAAGAAATTTGGAAATCATAACGATTTCCTGTTTCCAGATCGTTAAGATGTCTACGATTAGCAGGTCGGGTTTACATCCCTCCCTCAGACAGTTCTCCTGATTTGATAAGCAATTCGAACTATGGCTCCATTAAGTTCTCCCCGTAAAAATACCCCGAAACGTCTACGTTTAAAGCAGTCTTTGCGTTCTCTGATTGAATTTGGGGGTGGCGATCAGATCGACCAGAGCCAGTTTCAGTCGACGACCCGCAAGTTATATGATGGTCCCGCTGGTGCCGTTCTCTATCTGGCAAGCAAATTGTCTCTGCATGACCCGCTGGTGGGGCGTATTATCAAGACGCGGCGTTTTGACGTGACAGAATTTCGCAGTATTCTGGATATTGGTTCGGGAGCAGGACAGATTCTGGGGCATTTACTGCGTGAAACGCATCCTGATGCCCGGCTGGTCGCCTGTGATCTGTCGCATCAGATGTTGAAACGGGCCCGGGTCCGCATGGACAGTCCCCGCCCGAATTATCTTTCAGCCGATATGACGAATCTCCCTTTTCAGGATGGATCGTTCGATTGCGTGACCTGTGGCTGGGTGCTGGAATACGTGGCTGATCCCAAGCATGGTCTGACGGAAATTCATCGCGTACTGCAGCCGGGCGGCAGTCTGTTTCTGCTGGCAACCGAGGACAAATTCTCCGGTATGCTCAACAGCCGCACCTGGAAATGTCGTACCTACAACCGGGTGGAACTCAAACAGGCCTTCGAAGAATCAGGTCTGCCCTGGAAAGAGCAGCACTGGTTCACTCCCATCCATCAGTTTCTGAAACTGGGAGGGATTATTGTGGAAGCCACCAAACCTCTGGAACCGACTGAAATTCAGTCCTGATAGCGGACTTTGCTCCAGTCTTTTGCGAGATTACAGAGTGTCTGGAGAGTCTCCGGATTGGCGCTGCAGGCGGTGATGCCAGGCAGTCGCAGCATGTCGGCTCGCTCATCCATCCAGTGTTCATGGAAATTGACCGATTCTCCGTTATGGACCCAGACCGCATCTCCGCCCAGAATCCGGGCAATATGCAGCGAGACCGGGAAGTCATAGACATTCGGCGTATGAATGAGTGAGCCACCGAATGCGCCAGTTGCCAGATGGTCATAAATACTGCCGGGCATCTCTTCAGGGGGTACTCCTACCAGCCCGGTTGCGGTGACGAGTTCCGCATTGGAGGTGTCTTTATCCTGAAATCCGATGAGGTAGATTTTCGGGGAATCGGGACGTGTGGCAGGATCGATGGCAGGCATGTCATCCAGAACCTCACGTGCCGGTCGACTCAGGTCATCGGGGCCACAGACGACACTCTGGTGGACTGCCTCCACCCAGGTTCCCTGTTCTCCGGTCTCGGGAATATAAACCAGTGAGTAGTGCACGGTTTCACTGTCGCGCAGATGAACCATCACACAATAGCCGTCGGCCGTTTTATCGCGATACTGTTTCGTGCCATCAATGGGGTCGATGGAAATGACATAGGGGGAGTCCTCGGAAAAGCGATGCAGATCCCCCGTTTTTTCTTCTGCTTCGATACGGCAGTTGCGGAAGATCGGATCACGGTCGCGTAAGGCAGCGACGATCAGTTCCTGTAGAGTCAGGTCT
>JAGQQP010000468.1 GCA_020426085.1 Planctomycetaceae bacterium
GAAATCACGACTTCCGAACCGACTTGTTTTATTATAAACAGATAGCGCATGCCTGACCGTTCAGACATCCAGCGTGTTCTGGGAAACGAGGCGTGCGCGCATTTCTCACATTTGTATCCATCACAAACTTAATTGAGAATCTATTAATGTGAGAGTGCCAGTTCGGTTAAGAGACTACGTTGGAGATAAAATAAAAGACCAGGGAGATAACACCATATGACACTAGAAAGCTTACTATCCCCGCCAGTACAGATGGGATATAGGAACAAAACAGTAGTCCAAACGCATGCTTGAATCTTGCCGGAAGCAAAAGTGAAAGAATTGCAGAGAGCACGATACTGCCCAAAACACCAAAGGCAATCCAAATATAAGGGAAATACGGTTCAGCAGATTCGATAGTAGCCAGGCTGTTCGAGGTAAATTGATACGCGACAACTGTGATCATAAAATTTGCCACAAGACAATAGAGAACGATCCCCATCCCGTTTAAAACCGTCGGCTCTAAAACCAATGTCTGAGCATGACGACCTCTCACAAGAAGGGTATTGTATAAGCGAATTGCGACTCGAAAAACTACCCCACTTGACCATAAACCAACCAGAAATGTGATCAGAAATATTATTAAATCCCTTGAGATCACCGACCCGTTAAATATTTGCATTTCTAATTTACTCCTGACTTCAGTTCAACAAATGTCAGTTTTTTGAGTGATTAATTTATACTGTTACCATGGAAATTAATCAGGCTTTTCTTCCAAGAGAGTTTATCCTCAGTCTCTCTTATGTTTGCCAGTATCGTACAAGTACAAAGTGGAGTATTGATTATTTATTTCCATGTAGTATTCCAGATAGAGTCTATATCAATCGATTTGAAGAGAGCAACTTCATAACTCAAAAATAACTTTGTTGAGGTTTTGTCGAGGCTCGATACACGCTGTCAATGCTTTGAACCCTTGTCATCAAGTTGCGGAACGGAAAAAGAGCAGCCAGACTAACCCGGCCATCCCGTAAATCATCAGCATCAGAATCAATCTGACAAACGCCACACCGAGAGCGCGTAAATAACTCGTGGGCAACAGAAACGAAAATACAGCAGACGTTGTAAAAAAACTGACCACAATACAGATGATTCTGATCGCTGGCAGAGCTGCTACCAATGCTGATTCAGGAGATGTTTTTTGCGCAGTGGCCAGTATGGCGTAGATTCCCCCAATCACGAAAGCAATGAAGGCAGCTACCAGCAGCATGCCCATGGCAGAGGTTGTGGTCGGTTCGGGAATCGGAAGAGTTTTCGGTTCAGCAGCATCTGAAACGCTCTCTTTCGCAAAAACAAACCGATTCAGGAGGCTGACGGCAACTCATAAGACCATGGCATTGATCCACAAACCTACCACGAGCAATATCACTAAAGCAACCAGGGCAATGCCTGGGCCACCAAATTCTTCTATCACGCCTGACATTCGATGCATTCTCAAAATGGAATCCAGTTGACCACCAACAATCTAAACATGCGGCGCAACACACTGAATGTTACATAACAAAACTCATACTGAAAATATTTGGCAGCTACTGTTCAACAGGTCCAACAATGCTCCCCAAATATCGTGTAAAATGAGAGAAAAAACATTGCTAAAAGATCAGGTATGCTCGCAATTTCCAACAGAATTAAAACCTGGTCTCCACTGCATTTCCTGTCAGCATTATGAAGAAATAAAGACAGCGGAACCAACTCATCTCCCGGTACTTCAATCACTTATTTAAGCCGCTCTCGTTGCAATAACCACAAGAAAAACGAGAAGACCAATCACTATTGCCAGAGCAAAAACAATCAGGTACTGACAAAGTACAACTCCCATCGCCCGCTTGAAAGTTGTGGGAAGCATTGAAGAAACGATCGCTGAGAAAATTACAAACGAGACCGGCAATGTCACCAGGTTTAAAATCATTTCCCCCCCGCGATCAACCCCCTCTGGTCCGACCTGAATCAGACCGGTAGCGCCAGCAATTGCTCTGATCATGAAGCCGACGATGCCATTGGCAATCGTTGATAATAATAGAATCCCCATTGCATTCATCATGCTTGGTTCAGGAACTCTGTAGGGACTATCTTCATCAAAGCTGGCAAACTTGTTAAATAAACTGATGGAAGCACGCAGAATAACCGCTCCAATCAGCAAACCGATAGGAAGCATAACCACAACCACACAAAGCAGTGCTGCCAATGGATTCGCAGCCCCTAATACCAGCATTGATGAATCAAACATTTATTTCTCCTCAAAAGCATACTCAAAAGTAAAAACAGTCACGGTAAAACAGCTTCTCTGCCCAGGCGTCTGGAAATGGCCTTGTGAAGCAAGTGTCTGGTGAAATGCAGTCATTCAATTCATGGGGCCATGGTCCTGGGGGATCTGATTGTCAGTTCTACATAAACATTACGAATAAGAGGTGATGCAATTGAATTGCCCTGAAATGCTATGAACCGAGTTTACCAACTGTGGCTACAGCAAAAATGATTCCAAACAAAACAGCGAGCACCAGCAACAGGATTACTGTATGACACACCGCAACACCCATAGCACGTTTAAAACTGGTAGGAAGTCCGCTGGAAAATATCGCAGAGCAAATTAAAAACGTAAAAGGAAAAGCGGCCAGACTTGAAAGATAACGCGGCACCTCAGCTCCCGAAGGTCCCGCCAAAATAATGGATGCCATAAATCGTATGACAAGATTCGAAATTGCGACCATAATCATCATGCCGAATGCTTTTGTCATCGTAGGTTCTGGTACCAAGTCTACACCTGCCAGAGAATTAAACATACTGACAGCGGCTCGCAGAATGACAGCACCGATCAGTGCACCAATCGGCAGCCCTACGAATAAAAGACATAGAATTCCCGCCAGAGGATTGGCTGCCCCTAACACCAGCATTGACGAATCCAACATTCACTTTCCCTTACACACAGCATCACCCTCAGGCACAGTCACAATTGTCTACATGATCCTTAAGTACATATACAAGATTACTAAGTCAACAATATAAATCGATTTAGAAACATTATTTCAGAATTGTCTTTCCTCTATCTGAATCTATCACAAGTTGATTCCACGCCGGGATTTATTTGCACTTCCCATTTTTTTCGATAATATAAACAACATTTGATATGCTGCTCTGATCACAAAACAAAGGGCATTAAAGTATGAGTCATCGCTGGCCACAAAGTGCATGTTCAGAATTCCGGAAAACCCTGCGATTCAATCGACGCGGCTTTTTGAAAGCGGGCGGTTTAGGACTCACTGGTCTGTCACTCCCGGATCTCCTGCGTCATGAAGCACACGCAGGGCCAGCCGCCAGAAAAGAGAACTCAGTCATCATTCTCTGGATGCGGGGCGGTCCCTCACAGCATGAAACCTGGGATCCCAAGCCACACGCACCCGCTGAATTTCGCGGCGATTTCGGCTCCATCAGAACCTCGGTACCGGGAATTGAAATTGTCGACCTGATGCCACGCTGTGCGCAGATCATGGAGAAATGGTCCATCATTCGCAGCCTGCATCATACCAATGCGGGACATTCCGCCGGCGATCAGATCCTGTTTACCGGACATCCACCGGGCACGGATCCGACCATCAATGTGCACCCCAGTTGTGGTTCCGTAGTTTCAGAACAGGTAGGCTATTTGACTCCCGAACTCCCTCCGTATGTCATGATCCCACGTCAGGTTCCCGGTACCGATTCCGCTTACCTCGGCGTTGCCCATAAACCATTTGAAACATTAGCCGACCCGGCCAACGACGGCCCCTTTACATTACAGAATTTTTCGCTCGTCGAAGGGATCAACGACACTCGCTTTGCGCGACGGAAAGACCTGCTGAAAGGCTTTGATCAGTTTCGCACGGACCTGGATCGTTCCGGACAACTTACGGCAATCAGCCAGTTTCAGCAGCAGGCATTTGGCATCCTGAGTTCCGACAAGGCGCGAAAGGCATTC
>JAGQQP010000469.1 GCA_020426085.1 Planctomycetaceae bacterium
CATACGTCTGATACCACTCAGAGAAAGCCTGATTTTGAATCCGCCGGGAAAACTGCATCAGTGTTTCCCCCGGTTTCCGGACGAGTTTATGCTTTGCCATCAGGCGATCCATTTGCGCCAGTAGCAGGTGCAACTCCTGAATATGAACCGGGTTTCTCTTAAAGGCTGCCCGCTCCTGTAATATTTTCAATATGAGATAAAAAAACCACCTGAGCACAAACCAGAGTACCACTCCCAGAATCAGCAGCATCAGCGGGAGCTGCGCTTCTGACAACGCCAGAATCCACTGCCCCTGCTGCAACGCTGTTTTCAGTCGGGCGAATTGACCGATAAAGGACTCCCAGTACTGGCGGGTTCCACTGGGTGCATAATATTCAGGTTGCCCTGAAGCTGGTGTCGACTCTACAGTCACCCAGCCAAGCTCCGGATCCCATGCTTCTACCCAGGCATGCGCATGGCGATTCCGAGCCACCCAGTATTGATCGTAATGGTTTCGTTCCCGCACCACATAACCTGTGACGTAGCGGCAAGGGACTCCCGCCAGCCTCAACAGCAGCGCGGTTCCGGAAGCAAAATACTCACAGTGAGCTTTGGGCTTTTCCAGCAGAAAGTACGTAATCGGATCGACTCCCTGCGGAATCGAAATCCCGAGTTCATACTCATAATTATTCTGAAAGTATGCTTGAACCCGTTTTATCTTTGCAGCCGGTGTGTCACAACCGGCAAAAACCTCTTGCGACAGTTCCTGAATCGCTGGCGAAATATTGTATGGTAACTGCAAAAGCCGTCTTAAAGCCTGCTCCGATTCGGGACGATGTGGTAGCGTGTGACGCGGAAAATAAAGTGAGTAAGGAAATCCGCTTTCCATGGAACGTGAAGTCAGAATATCCTGGCTGTCAAACTGCACGCTATGAGCAACGGCATAAACCAGTGGAGTATTCAAAGGCGCAAAAATGTGTCCTGCCTCTTCAGACCAGACCTGATATTCGATCCAGTTGGATGACTTGGCCTCTCCGATCTGAAACCAGGTTCCATCCTGAGGTACAGTGGCCTGCACACCGGCAGGAGGCACAGCGATGATGGGGGCATTATGATTTCCAATTTCTGAATGCCACTCAGAATTGAAAAACTGCACAAAAGCCCGCCCGCGAAAATAGCCTGGTTCATCGGTTGACTGCACTCGCAGTTTGATCTGCTCTGCTCCCGCATCGAACTGTTTACTCAAACTTCCAAGTCGTGAAATCGTCGAAAATCCGGCACGCGATGTCAGCCCTCCCGTGCGAGGTTCAATCAGCCGGTAATACAACTGATCCAGTTCGCGTTCGTACCGATCCAGGCCCGTTGCCGTCAACCAGCCCATCATACAGATCAAAACGAAAAATCCTGTCCGAATCACATAAACGGACCAGCGTTTCCTTTCCGGCTTGACTGGTTTCCGGACAGCATGCCCCCACTGATAAAACACCCCGGTTAACAGGATATAACTGAAAACCAGAATCTGGTAATACCGACCTTTTGATCCATAGACCAGAATGTCACCGATCAGAATATAGGATACGATTCCGAACAGCGGAAATGAGTTCGGTAGAAAACGGTCAAAATGACTGTCGAACATCTGGCGCAGCTGAACGGTAATGACAAACTGGGCTGCCGCATATGCCAGCGGTGTGCGGATCGCCAGCCGATCCAAAGCAAATTCATGCTGATACATCATATATTTGGCCATAAACAGAATGGCCAGAATACTGGTTGTCCAGAATACCTGACGTCGTGAAAAGGAATATCGCAGCAGAGGCACATACGATAGCGCGGCCAGAACGATGATACTGAAAGGGAAAAACAGTGTCTCAGACAGAATCCCAAACGTAGCGCATTCCAGGCTGATCATTGTAAACGCGATGGTACGTTGCGCATTCATACCGATTCCACCTTCCCCTTCGCAATCTCGTCCGGGGTGAACTGGTAAGCGGGTCCAAACTCATCCGCATTGTAAGGCAGTGTCGTTTTGCCTTCATGAATAATGATCGTCTTCAGGCTTGAGCCGGAATCCAGGACGGCACGTGCCATCTGCTCTCGTCTTTCGTCCCAGTCCAAAAATATGCAGACGGCTGTCGATACATTGGATAACTCTTCAAACACAGCGGGGCCAATCGTCTCGAACGGATCATCCGGACAACGGTCGACGCACGACAGGATCTCCAGCACATTGTCAAAGTGCGCCGTATGCCGACCGGCACGAAACACATACAACTCCGGCCCCGCAGCGAACAGGTCGATTAGATATTCTCCTCGCGACAGCGCGTCGGCAATGGAGGCCGTCAGACTGATCCCCGCTTCGAGAACATTCATCGGCTGTTTCTCGGAAGAAATCGGCTGATATCGCTGACCGATTGTTTTCAGTTTCTCGATCAACCAGGATTCGGGAGGCATGTAAGTATCCAGAATCAAAGCAATCCGGCAGTAATATTCTTCCTGATACTCCCGCACCACAGGTTTACCCAGCCGCGCCCACGACCGAAAATCAAGACGGCGGGCGGGCTCACCCGGGACATATTCCCGGTTACCAATATATTCGGGTGATTCGCCCACATTAGAAGTCAAGGCGATCCCCCCTGGTTGAAACTTACTGCCCACTGGCAGATCAACGCTGGTCAGCTGATGAAAGGCCGGCAGTACCAGCAGCGATTTCCCGGGCAATGCCGCGTTTCCGGAGCGATTGAGATGAAACGGAAACAGAGTATGCACGCCCAGCTTGGGAAGTGCATAAAATCCGCGCTGCGGCGCATTAATGGTGACAGTCACATCGACCGATTCGCCTCGAGACAGACATCCCAGTGTGTCGTCTCGATCTGCCTGCGACAGTGGCCTTTCCAGCCAGCGAAACGCAACAGCCATATCATAGATGGGCAACCAGCCCCGATTCGTCACAGTAAAATGCCCGACAGCGGGCTGGCCGGCGGTCGTCTGAGCTGGAAAATCCCCCTTCAAATCGCAGCGGGGACGGAACACCCACGAAGCGATTCCGTCCACCAGAATCAAAGCCATTAACACGCTGAACAGATTATAAATGGGAACGGAAACAGAAATCGTACCAATGCCTGACAGAAAAAATCCGAACAGCAGGATCTTTCCCGGATAGGTCATGCGGTAATACCAGTAATGCTTATGCATCCGCACAAGCAGCAGGCGATTGGTAAAGGAATCTTTTTTTCTGATCTTAGATGAATAAGGATCGTATTCCGAGACATGCATAACTGAATCAACGTTTTACTTTGATAGATCCGGACTGCCTCCGCGCGAATCACCTTCAGCCTGAAAAATCATGACCGGGCTACGTAGGCACTTTGACTTTATTCACGATATCCTTCACAACATCCAGTTTAGTTATACTGCTGTATTTCGCTTTCGAAGTTAAAATCAGCCGGTGCGCCAATACATACTCAGCCATATGCTGCACATCATCGGGCAATACATAATTTCGACTTTTCAGAAACGCGATCGCCTGGGAAGCCCGAAACAGCATCAGCGAACCACGAGGACTGACACCTAGTTTTAAGCGTGGGTCATTGCGCGTCATATTGACCAGGTCGATCATGTAGCGGGCCACACTCTGATCGACGTGCACCGTTTTCACCTGGTCCTGCATCTGAACCACTTCCTCGTGACTCAAAACCCGTTCCAGATGATCCACCGGATGCTCCGTCGACTGTGAAAATAAAATATCGATTTCATTTTCGGCATCAGGGTAACCCAGTTGCAGGTGAATCAGAAAGCGGTCCAGCTGCGCTTCGGGGAGAGGATACGTACCGTGAAAGTCAACCGGATTCTGTGTCGCCAGCACGAAGAAAGGAGAAGGTAACAGATATCGCACTCCTTCAATCGTCGCCTGAGCTTCACTCATCGCTTCCAGCAGCGCGGACTGAGTCCGGGGAGAAGCGCGGTTGATTTCATCTGCCAGCAGAATATTACAGAAGATCGGA
>JAGQQP010000046.1 GCA_020426085.1 Planctomycetaceae bacterium
CATGGGCACTTCCTGATCGAAACCGTCTCGGTAGCGAACTCGCCAGGGGTAGTCGATGATCAGAATCGAACGGCCATCGGGGTAGACATCACTGACGCGGACGATCAGGTCGGTATCACGGGCGGTGGACGAGAGAAAAATCTCCGCCTGGACCCGTCCGGTCCATTCGACTGGTTCCGTCAGCGGGTCCGTGGTGAAGGTCAACACTTCGGACTGTTCTTCAAACGCGCGGGCGTCACGGGCTCCGGGGAACGACCGGCCGGGAATTTCCATGGGATGAAACGGATCGCTCTCGTAAGACGTCGAGGATTCCGCGGCGGTTGGGGCCGTTTTTTGCAGTTCCCCGCCCGCATGCAGATACATGGGAACAGGCTGAGACGTCGGCGGAAAGTCGTCCGCGGTTCTCCAGACATTGCCGGGGGCATCTGGCTCTCCGACCGCGCCCATCACGTAATAACGGACGTTGGGCTCGTCCATGACTCCGTTGTCGACGCCCTTCAAATGGTGATTGAACCACCGCGTCATATGCTCATGCTCCAGCCACTCCGCGTTCTCCGGATAGACGAGGTCTCCCACCCGATTCTCCTTGTTCAATCGCCCATGTAGCCAAGGGCCGATTAGCAGTTGTTGCTGCCCTCGAGAATTCGGACCGCCAAGCCGGTTCCGTCCCTGAAAGCTGGCGACCGATCCCTGGTTCATGAAGTCATACCAACTTCCAATTGTGAAGCAGGGGACGTTCATCTTGTCGAAGTGCAACGTGCAGTCTTCGGCTTTCCAGTAATCGTCATAGTGCGGATGGGCAAACCATTCGGCCATGAGGTCGTGATTGTCGTCGGGATTTCGGCAGACATCGGCCATCCCCAGGAATCGCTCGGGACGGGTCGTCCCGCCGATCCGGTAGCCTTCTTGAAACAGACTCAATCCCGTGTCCGTCATATACTGGCAAACAAGATGGGGCGGCTGCGTCACCGCAAGGTAGTTCTGTGCGTATCCGCCTTGCGAACTTCCGAAGGTTCCCACTTTCCCGGTGCACCAGTCCTGAGTTGCGAGCCACTCGCAGGCATCGTACCCATCTCGAAGCTCTCCCCATTGCATTGCCCGGTAGCCGACCCATTTTCCCTCCGAAAGGTGTGTTCCCCGGTAATTGACGAGGGCCACGACAAACCCTTCCGCTGCCAGTTTCGCCGCGGCTTCTCGGGTCGAGCGTCCGCGGAGGCCGCCGTAGCGTTGTTCGAAAACCGCCGGCCAGGGGCCGTCTCCCTCGGGAAAGTACAAATACGCCGATAATCGTTTCCCATCCCGCATTGGGATCATCTCATGGCGTTCAGTCGTCCCGTGCAGTTCGAGGTCCTCAGCGTTTCCCGACTGCGCATGTAGCGGCGTCTGACTGAAGAGAACGGCAACGAGCGACAGTCCAATGAATTCCGCCAGCTTCATGAGTGGATCCAGTCCGGAGAAGACAACGACCGGGGACGAATGTTTGTCGGTGCCATAGTTGCTTGTATCGCGAAGCACGGCAAGCATGCCATCCCTTATATCAGTATGCCCCCGCCCGGTGCTACTGATCGACTTATCCGCCAGTTCAAGCGTTGCAGAGAAAACCGAAAAGTGTGGCATGCTCACATCCCGAAGTAGGGAGGGCATGCTAACATGACCCCTGGCAAGTTTGCCCTGCTTCGCGATGCAGGCATGGCACCACACCATCTTCACTCGGCACCTTGATGTCGATCCATTCCCACATGATTTCGATTTGGCAGATGATCAAACAACCCAAACACGGCGGCGGATGGCAGGCGATCCGTTACAGTTTGAAACTGGCGCAAAAGGTCGGCTGGCTCAAGATGTGGCGGGCGATGCGGGCAAAGAACACCTGCAAAACCTGCGCGGTCGGCATGGGAGGCCAACTGGGCGGGATGGTCAACGAGGGAGGCCATTTCCCGGAGGTCTGCAAAAAGTCCTTCCAGGCGATGGCGTCCGACATGCAGGACGCCATCCCGGAGTCGTTTTTCAAGCAGTACACGCTCGCGCAGCTACGGGCGATGACGCCCCGTCAATTGGAGCATGCCGGGCGGCTGGTCACTCCGCTCCTCATTCGCAAAGGAGAGACCCACTACAGACCCATCTCCTGGGACGAGGCGATTGAGAAGTCGGTTGCCGCGATGAAACAGGCCGGGCCGGAACGGTCCTTCTTTTATGCCAGCGGCCGGGCCTCGAACGAAGCCGGGTTTCTGCTGCAACTGATGTCGCGGTTGTTCGGCACGAACTACGTCAATAACTGCTCGTACTATTGCCATCAGGCCAGTGGCGTCGGCTTGGGAATGAGTATTGGCACGGGAGCGGGCACGGTCCGTCTCGACGACCTCAAGGCGACGGATTTGTACATTCTGATCGGGGCGAACCCTTCGTCGAACCATCCCCGCCTGCTCCGCACGCTGATGGAAATCCGCCGCCGGGGTGGAAAAATCATTGTGATCAACCCGCTCAAAGAGACCGGCCTCGTCAACTTTCGCGTTCCCAGCGATGTCCGCAGCATGCTTTTCGGCAGCGAGATCGCCAGCACCTATGTGCAGCCGCACATCGGAGGGGACCTCGCGCTGCTGACTGGCATCGCGAAGGTGATCCTGTCCCGCAATGCTCAGGACGCGGAGTTTATCAGCAATTGCACGGAAAACTTCGACGAGTTTCGGGCCAGCGTGGAAGGCACGGACTGGGACGACATCGAACGCCGCAGCGGAGTGACGCGCGAGACGATTGAAGGCATCACGGATCAATACCTCGCAGCGAAGAACGTCGTAATCGGCTGGTGTATGGGAATCACCCATCACCTGAACGGCACTCAGAACGTCCAGATGATCGCCAACGTCGCCTTGCTTCGGGGAATGGTCGGCCGTCAGAACGCCGGGCTGATGCCGATCCGTGGACATAGCAACGTTCAGGGACTCGGCTCTGTTGGTGTCACGCCGGCCCTGAAACAGGCGATGCTCGAAAGGTACGAGGAGCGATTGGGAATCCAAGTCCCCCAGTCTCCCGGTTACGACACGATGGCCTGCATGGATGCCGCCCATCGCCAGGAAATGGACTTCGGCTTCTGCCTCGGCGGCAATCTCTACGGCAGCAACCCCGCCACTCAGTACGCTCAAGAAGCCTTCCAGAACCTTAAAACTGTTCTCTATCTGTCAACGACGCTCAACACCGGCCATGCCTGGGGACTCGGGGAGGAAACGATCATTCTGCCGGTCCTGCCACGCGATGAGGAAACGCAAAGCACGACGCAGGAATCGATGTTCAGTTACGTTCGCCTCAGCGATGGCGGCAAACCCCGACTCGAAGGCCCGCGCAGCGAGGTCTCCGTGCTGTGTGAGATTGGCCGACGCTTGTTCGGAAATGAGACGTCCGTCGACTGGACCGAACTGGAGAGCCACCAAGCGGTTCGCGAGCTGATTGCCGACATGATCCCCTGGTACGAGGGACTCCGGGACATCGATAGAGACAAGAAGGAATTCCACGTCCCTGGGCGTGCCGTTCGCGACCACAAATTTCCGACGCCGTCCGGCAAAGCCAAGTTCCACGCGGTCACCTTCCCCGAGGACTCCGCGACCGATGGCCAGCTTCGCTTGATGACCATGCGGTCCGAAGGCCAGTTCAACAGTGTCGTCTACGATGATGAAGACATCTACCGCGGCCAGGAACGCCGTGATGTGATTCTGATGAACAAAGCCGACATTGATCGCCTGGGTCTCAAACCGGATCAGCGGGTCAAAGTGAAGAGCGAAGCAGGGGAGATGCCTTACATTCTGGTACGCGCATTCGATATCCGCGCCGGCAATGCCCTGATGTATTACCCGGAAGCCAATATTCTCGTCCCGCACACCGTCGATCCGCTCTCGAAAACCCCCGGTTTCAAATCAACACGGGTGAAACTGGAAGTGGAAGATGTGGTAAGCTCTTGAGATACTCGTTCAACTAGGTCCACGCCAATTCTCCCGGCAGTTTGGCAGCACAATATACCACATGCAGTACGCGACGTCTTTTTGGCAACTGTGAACTGCGGGACCGATGTACCAGCAGGGGGTTCATCAGCAGCACTTCGCCAACATCGACCGAGCAGAGTCGAAACGCGCGTTCGGAAATCAAGGAGACGTCCTCTTCTGAGAGCCTCCTGCGATGACTCCTTGGGACCACCTCCAGTGCGCCATTCTCACCAGGGCATTCATCCAGATGCACACGCACCGCCAGCATCTGCCGAAAGACCTCCTCCGGCGGCTCAACATATTGTTGTCCCGCTTTGATCGACCAGTTCGTCCAGCCGGGCGCTTCGGTTCGTCCCTGAATCGGAGTCTGCAGATCCTGATGTGGCGGCACAAACCAGTTTGCACCGGGTTGCTTGTCAAACAGTGTTGCACTCACCAGTGTCGCCGGTTGTCCCAGCGTATCACAAGCTATTTGTCTGAGTTCCCCTGCTTCAATCAGCGTCCGCAAGCCAGGTAATACCAGGTGGGCATTCCGGATCGCATAACGGGCACCGCTGCGCCGCTGTCGAAAACTTTCGTCACTGGCAGAATCCAATACGTCCTCTATCTGCAGCAGCGCATCCCGGGACAGTGGCGCTGGTAGAATCTGATACCCCTCACGGGCGATAGCAACGGTGGAACTCAACGACATTCCCTCAGTCTCATCTGGAGTGATACATTTCCAAAACAGTTTTCTCAAACAGGAATGTTATCAGCCAGGGAGGTTTGTTCAAGTCCAGCTCGTAACACTGTTTATAACTGTTCTGAACGTTCATCAATTCGCAGACTGGTCGCAGGCAGATACAGGGCTGCAATGAGAGACAGGGGGATGAGAAAGAAACTGACCATCAGTGCCACCAGCAGATAGGTCAGCAGGATCAGGCTCGAATAATGATTCGTATTATACAGCCCGAAATTGTAAAACAGCCCCACCAGATAACTCAGTCCGAAACAGCCAAATATCATTCCGGTCAGACAATACGAGCCGGCTTTCAACCCCAGCCGCGACAGACATTGGCTCCCCGTGCCCCACAGGCAGAGCAGCACCAGAAATATTCCATACACCATTCCACTCACCACACAGATTCCCTGAAAGAAATTCATAAACGAGACAAGATCAACGAAACTCAGCGATACGCCACAATAAGCAGCCGTCGAAAGGGAAACAGCACTTTCCCGTTTTTCTGAATCGGATAGGCGGCTCGGTACCGTTCCAGCAGTGCGGCTTCGAAACGGGCGCGCTCCCGATCATCTGGTATCGCTTCCAGATAGGGTCTGAGTCCCGTCCCCCGGAACCATTCCAGAATCGCCTCCACATTCTCCATCACATGAATGTACTCGGTCTCCCAGAGATCCAGTTCGGAAATCAGTGGCGCTAACAGATCGTAATAGAACGACCGCGATTCAGATCCCAGCGCCTGCCGGGCACCTGCCGTCTGCTCATACCACTCCGGCAGCGTAGAGAGTTCCTTGACGTGGTAGTGCAGGGGAGAGTCGTAATGCATTGGCATTTGAACGGCCAGCACTCCTCCCGGTTCCAGAAAACGCATCAGCCGGGGAAAGATGGTTTCATGGTCCGGCACCCACTGTAGCACCGCGTTCGAAAACAGCAGATCATACTGCGTTTCGGGTTCCCAACTGCTAATGTCTGCCTGAAACCAGTGTATGTCAGGTCGTGATTCCCGCGCGGTTTCCAGCATCTCAGCCGAACTGTCCAGTCCGCTGAGTTCCGCTTCAGGGAAACGCTGTGCCAGCACCGCGGTACTGTTCCCCGGACCACAGCCCACATCCACAATCCGTCGGGGGGATTCCAACCGCACCCGTGCCGCCAGATCAATGGCAGGCTGTGTCCGTTCACGCTGAAATTTCAAATACTGATCTGCATCCCAGACAGGCATGTATGTACTTTCTAAACCGACAAGACTTTTATTGCGCTGATCCAACAGTTGCAATTGTGACAGCTTCAGGACAACAGGAAATCACGGCAGGTTCACTCATAGCGGAATTGGAAAGCGGAATAATTACTCTGAATGATTTGCGAGTTCATTCAGTGTTCATCTCCCAGTACTTTCCGAATTTTTTGAGCCAGAAGACCAATTTGTGCTGGTTTTTGGATCAATTCGAACTCATCAACATATTCCGGAATATCACCTGTCATACCTGATAAAAGAATGACTTTCAGATCTGGATCGAATTCCACTAACTGTTTTGCCAGTTGCTGTCCATTCATTTCGGGCATGTTAAAATCGGTTAATAACAGTGAGATTTTCCCGTTGTGAGATCGGGCTGCCCGAATCGCCTGATGCGGTCCCAACGCCTTGATAACCGAGTATCCTAATTTTTCCAATAACGCTGACACAACAATTAGAACTGATTCCTCATTATCGCAGACAAGTAAAGTTTCGGAACCGCCGATGATCGGATCATGCGAAGCAGCGGTAGCGTTTGCATGGGTCTCTACAGTCTTGCCTTGCTCCTGGGGGAGATAGATTCTGAATTCTGTTCCTTCTCCCAGATGACTCTCCACAGAAATGAATCCACCATTATTGGAAATATCTCTGAAGACAGTGGAAAGACCAAGTCCGGTTCCCATTTCTGCAGGCTTGGTCGTGAAAAATGGTTCAAAAATCTGCTCTACTGTTTCTGCGGACATCCCGCAACCATTATCAATCACAGAGATCTGAGAATAGGAACCGGGAATGGTAACATACTCCCTCACAGGCTGGTCTTCTGTGAAGAGGACATTCTGAGTGCGGATCGACAAAGTCCCTCCCTCAGGCATCGCGTCGCGTGCATTGACAACCAGATTCATTAAAGCCTGTTCAAGTTCAGCTTCGTCTGCCCAGGCAGGCTTTGTATTCGATTCCAGGTCAAGTTGAAGTTTGATGCCTTCCCCCAGAATTCGCTGATACATTTTCTGATGAGATTCGAACAATGTTTTCAGATTAATCCAGGATGGATTGGGTTCTTTCTTCCGTCCAAAAGACAACATCTGCTTTATCAGTTCGGTGGCCCGCTCACCAGAATTCTTAATTTCCTCTAATGGTCCTCGATACTCTTCGGGTAGCTCGTTTTCCTCCGTCAGCAATAACAGTTCCGCATTCATGTTAATTCCCACGAGAATATTATTGAACTCGTGCGCCACTTCGGCAGCCAGTTGCCCCATGGCTTTCATTTTCTCACCATGTTGCAGTTGAATCTGCAGCTGCCTGTTCAATTCCCTGGCATGTTTCTGTTCGGTAAGATCCTTAAACATGACTAGCAATAATGGTTCCCCGGTTGTCTGGATTGAACAGGCATAGCATTGGATAGAGCGTATCTCACCACCTTTGGCTTGAAGTAGCGTTTCCTGATCATAAACCATCCCTTCCTTACGCGCAATCCCGACGATTTCCTGCCAGTGTACGCTATCAGCAAATAAATTGAGTTCATGAATCGTTTTTCCCAGGATCTCTTCGCGTGCATATTGCGTTGTAATCAGAAAAGACTCATTCACATCCATTAATTGCTCTGTATTGAAATTGATGATCACCTTGCCCAGAGGATTCAGATGAAATATCCTGGAAAAACGTTCTTCGGAAACCTGCAGGGCCTGTTCGTTTTTTACACGAATCATCTCATTCCGACAGGCCTTGATTAAGGTCCCGCCGGTGATCAGCAGAGGCTTTAAAAATTCGACATATTGCTCACTGTACCCTGCTGAACGATTCGCAATAACCGCCACACCTGCCAGATTTCCTTGTGAGTAAATCGGCAAGCCGAGACATGATTTCAATTCTTTACCAAATAGATCTTGAGCCATACTGCAAAGTCGTGGTTCTTCACCGGGCTGACAGGAGATGACCGCTTCTCTACTTTTCACAATCTGGTCAAAAAAGGATTCCAGAAGATCTGATCCCAATATCTCTGAAAGTGGGCCTGTTTCAAATCCCGGTAATCCAACTTTTGCAGATCTGCTTTTACTGGCTCGAATCACAAAACTGGGAGAACCTGATTCCACTCCCTGGACTTCAGCAATGAATCCAAACTCGCTGTCTGAAGTATTTAAGATGGTCAATAACAGATCTTCAAATACCTGACTGGAATCCGAATCAACAATGTATTTCTCCAGCAAAATTCGAATGGATTCAATCAAATGAAATGATGCTCGCAACTCCTCTTCATACAAGACCTGCCGGGTAATATCAGTACGAACTCCGGCAATCCCGCCTCCTGCCGTTTTTTGTTCGGAGATCAGTAACCAGCGTCCGTTTCCCAGTTTTTGACGATAGCTCCGCTTTGGATTCTGATGCTGTTTTACTCGCTCCTGGACCCACTCTTCTTCTCTACCGACAGCATCTGCAACCTGCCCTCTGTGAGCGGAGATTCGGATATGATCTTCAAATCGTTGGCCGGGAACCAGGAGGTCTGCACTTTCCTGGTAGAATTCCCGGTACTTGGAATTACACAACACCAGACGGTCATCCGCGTCATATAATGCAAAGCCTTCCGTCAGAGATTCAATCGCCTCTGTCAACTGGATGCGGAGCTGGTGTGATTGCTGTTCGCTTTTCACCAGGTTTTCTTCAACCCTCGCGTGTTCGATTGCAATCGCTGCCAGATACACTGCCTGATCGATGAGTTGCAGATGAAATTCACTTGGTTTACAGGGTTTATTGTAGTAGATGGCAAAAGTACCCAGAACGTCTCCGGTCGATGAACGAATCGGCGTTGACCAGCAGGCGCGCAGATCATAGATCAGTGCCAGATCTTTGAATTCAACCCATAATGGATCGTTAGCAATATCTGTGACAACAACCTGTTGATTTCTGAAAGCAGCTGTACCACACGTCCCCTTGTTGGGGCCGATTTCTGTGCCATCAATACTCCGAATGTAGTCTTGAGGTAAATTAGGTGCGGCACCATGTCGAAGCCGGTTCTCATCATCCAGCAAAAGAATAGAACAGATCATCTCTTTGCTGTTTGCTTCGAGATATTCTACCAGGGTATTCAGGGTATCATTCAGAGATACCCTTTTACTGATCAGTTCCAGGATAATTTTGATATCAGGTAATGCTTGTAAGGTA
The DNA here is from genome assembly GCA_020426085.1 of Planctomycetaceae bacterium. Taxonomy (GTDB): domain Bacteria; phylum Planctomycetota; class Planctomycetia; order Planctomycetales; family Planctomycetaceae; genus Gimesia. Next base: position 9,077 of record JAGQQP010000046.1, read on the forward strand.
TTTTGTCCTGTAAGATACCTGATACCATCATCCTTCATCTGGCTGTTTCCTATTCCGTATCAATAGAAAAACTTATTAAAATCACTTTTCTGTTTCGATCTGAATTGTACCGTTTCTCTGGAATTAATGATTTCCACTTGCTGTCGACCGCATTCATATTGTCTATTCTAATCTGATTCCTGTCATTTACGAAACCTATAATTTTCTGTGTTTTGTCACTGCTACTGAAGTATTGCTCATTACGAATCAATCGGGATAATTTTCAGCTCGGAAACCGTCCCGTCTTCCATCACCCAGACCGTAAAAAAATCTTCTATTTTCTTCTCATCGGAACCTGGAATCTCTTTAAAATTCACCCCCCAGGCCTTCATGTACTGGAATTTCCCATCCGCTCCCACACGCAGCGGAAATTCAATTGCCCGACAATCCTGAAACTCAAACTGAGCCGGATCCGCCCCTGGAGTGACCTTTACCTGCTTCAACAATTCCTGAAACGCGGCACGCCCTCGTTCCTCAATCTGCTGTTGGCTGAGCATTTTCTGTTCTTGTTGATTCTCAGGCAGCTTGAGTTTCAGAATAGAACACAGCCACTGCTTATGCTCACGTGAAATATAAGTATCGAACTGATAGAAATCCGGAGTAATCACTTTCCCCCCGGCTGTCACCACGGCCCGGTACTCAACGGGAGGCCCCGAAGAACCACCATAATTCGGGGACAGTTCCCATGCCACGTGCCATCGATAGCCAATGTGTTTCCTGGAAACGAGACTGGCTCCCTGACAGGAAAAATGGCAATCCGGATCCAGATGCAGATTGATCAGCGCCGTCAATGCTTTGTCTGGCTTCGTACGTCGGATAACCGTCGCCACCGGTACCACGTCTTTCAAATCGACAGGCGGCGCATCCTCCTCATTAATGATCCGTTCAGGGTACGCAATCATCAGCGTCCCGATCGTACGAGATGTTTTCAGATCTGCACCAGGAATCAGTTCAGCAACCGATAAATTAGGACCCAAAAAGAACATCCACCGACTCAGCATCGGATCAACATCTTTTTTCCTGTAGGGATCTCCCCATGCAGACGGTGCCGCAACCACGATGAACAGCATCAGCAAGGCAATCTTTCGCATGGTTCAATTCCTGTCCCGCTCGTCGATCGGCCGTAAATCAGCCACCGTGCCGTCTTCTTTCACCCAGACCGTGAACAGCTCCGGTGGCGTTTTCATTTTCTCTGTCTGCACTTCCTGAAAATTAACCGCCCAGACATGTAAATACTCAATCTGCCCCTCGGCATTCAGACTCCACGGTAGTTTCGCTGTCTGCAGACCCACATACCGGAACTGAAACGACTCGGCCTTGTAGATCCCATGCAGCCTTTCGACCATTTTATCGAAAGCCTGCCGCCCCCGTTTTTCAATTTCGGACGGACTCAGTCGCTTCTCGGGCCGGATGTCTGACGCTTCCAGCTTCAGCTTTGCACAGGGCCAGATCCGGGGACGCCCGGTTTTCCGGTACCGGGGATTCTGTTCGGGGTCAATCTCCCGCTCTGGCAACAATAATGTAACCGTATCGATCAGGTAACGATCATGGGGTATCAGAGAACCTTGCGCATCGACCAGTACCTTAATCTGCTCCGGGCCTTCAACCAGGCCGCCATAAACCGGAAGCTTTTTCCAGACAATTTCCCACAGATACAATTCTGCCTGATCCTCTTCGCCCGAGTCGTCCCACAGCACCAGATTCGCCTTTTGAAACTGAAACGTCTGTTTCTGTCCCAACTGCTGATCAACCAGGGCCCGAAAAATGACATCCGGCTCCGAAGCAGTGACTGCTTTACCAACGCGTACCAGGGACTCCAGCTTCACGGGTTTCTGCTTCAGACCTCTGCGTTGCCAGTCATCTGGTTCATAAGCAAAAATCACATGCCCAAGGCGAAACGTCAAGTCATACGGAGTGTTCGGTTCGATTTCATACAGACTGGGCATCTGGTCGGAATTCAGCTTCCAGTCATTGAATTCCGTGGGAGCCTGAGCGACGACGGCAGTTTCACTGGCAGTGAAAAGAGACAGCGTCAGTAACAGGCATTTCAGATTCATTCGGCACCAAAACTAACAGGACGCGACGTCACCTCAATTCAGGTTGGCGCAAACGTGTAACAAAGCTGCTCAACCCACGGGCTCCAAACACCAGACAGAATCCTAACAGGAGACGACAGGTAACCGCCACGCACTCAGCCTGCAGAGCCAGCGGGACATAGGCAATATTGCTCGATTTCTTTAACTGAAACAGTTGAAACAGAACGTTGCTCAAATCCACAATCCCCCAGGTCAACACCAGCAGACCGACTGCGGAAAACGCCACGGACTGCATCTGATTCGCAGTGACACTAACTGAAGATGATTGAAACTCATTGTCCGGCAAGAGATATCTTACGATGGTGTCGGCACCAAACCAGAGCAGACAGGCGGTGATGGTATAAAACGTCAAAGGCATCAACTGCAGATAAAACATACCGGAGACCGAAGTAGGGAACTGAGCCGACGCCGTCTTCCATGCCACAAACGTCATGACAAAGGAAGCCACGGTTTCCAGTGCTTTGATTACATAAAACAGCCCGACCAGCCGACAGCCAATATAAGCAACTTCTTCTTTTTTCATCAGATCCTCTTAAGCCAGTTGAAAGACAGCATTCTACGTTCCATGTTGATTCTGTTGATACCCTAACAGAATCAGACTGCAATTAAGAGTCGAATCAGACTGACAGATCCCCAAATGCTTTGAATCCGCATTGCTCAATCCAGCTGCAATTCATGATCGAAATACCGCACGGGCAGCGATCAGTTCCGAGAGATCACGAAACGTCCGTAGGTTCCCGAATTGTAACTGTCGTCCTCCCCGACGATGCAATTCCACACGAAACAACAGAAACAGCAGTAAAAAGCCACCGGGAAACAGCAACGGCCAGAGACTGCGACTCCCAAGAGAAAACATCAATGCGAAAGGCAACGTACCGGTCATCCAGAGCAGGCTGATGTCAGCTCCCCGATAATGATCCCAGTTCATTATCTTGGCCCCGGGCATGACTCCTGGGGCCAGATTTGCAATGCTCCAACGGAAAGTATCTGCGAATTGATTCGTATAAGGAATGAGAGGGGTAGAAGGAGCAATTTTCGAGACATCCGCCCCCGCTTCCTTAAGCAACGCGCGGATTGTCAGAAACGCAGAGGCGGGACGGCACGGCTTTCCGAAAAACGTCTCTTCACGAATTACAGGGGCAGAAGCATGCTGGGCGATCAACTCACACACACCACCCAGTGTTTTCTTGCGTTTCGGCGTGAGCACCGCGCGCCACTCTTCATCGGCCAAGTCAATCCCCCAGGCATCATTCCAGGCTCGTCCCAGTGGCCGCCATTCCAGATAATCGCATTGATACTGCCATTCTTCGACAGTCGTCTCCATTGTCAGTTCTTCACGAGGAAGCATATCATGCTCAAGCAGGAAAATCTGCCGATGTTGATCCTGAAAGACTGACAACACATATTCCGCCGTTACCGGTTCTGTTAATATCAGCATATCGCCATCCATATCATCCTTCCTTTCTGATCCAACTCAGACCAGTTCCCAGTAGACTCCCAGATCATTGTATTGCGTTACTTCATACCACTCGACAGACGCCTCATTTACCACGTAAATCATCTGGGCCGCCGCGACGTTGAGAACAATCAGCGATGCGTCTAACGCGATCGCCCAGCGACTGGCCACCAGCAGTTCGCCCACCGTTTCAGCACGCGACATATAGTGTGATGTAAAACACCCGACAGCACTGCTCAACACCCACGCAGTCCACCAGAGCGGTAATACTTTGCTGTCGCTTGGCCGCTGCCTGAAGGCTTCGTAGATCTCTTTCATAATCAGATAGGGCTTCCACATATTCAACACCGGAATCAAATAAACGCCGGCCGCCCAACTCGGCGAAACCGTTGGTTTCCCGTCTCCCACACAGTGCGCATTACGGCACATCCGATAAACCCACATCAGAAACAGGATCCCGAGAACTATGCTGAAACCCAGTTGCGTCACATTGATCAGAAAGAGATATACCAGGAGGGAACCGGCTTCATCCATATTCACATCCAAACCATTCTTCGCGGATATCAGCAGTTCATACTGCTGATAATCCTTGACGACAGCCACTCCGTCCAAAAGAGCTGACAGGAAAATCAAGCTGATTAAAATATCTGTGAATCCAGTGGACTTCTTAAAAATAGAGTTCGACATCTCAAAAATCATTCTCTTGTTTTTGCACCGTTCACGCTTGAAACGCAGCACGCTGTGCAATCAGTTCCGACAGATCTCTGAAGGTTCGCAGGTTTCCGAATTGTACCCGGGCCGGGTCACGTTCCTTAGTACCATAGGCAGCAATCAGCAAGCATGCTAACACAAACATACACAACAGATAAGCTGCAGTCCCATATCCTACACTCAGAGGGCCGAGGAGGAGATAGTATAATATCGCCGCTGTTCCAATCCAGTTCGTATCCCACACCGGTCTTTTCACCTGCACTGCAGGCAAAACGCCGGGTGCCAGTTTGGCGATCGGTCCCAGAAACAGACTCAGATGCTGCCGTGTCATTTTCGATAAGGACGTCGAGGGGGCAACTTCCGCAACATCAACACCAGCCTCCTGCAACAGCGAACGAATCGCCAGAAAAGCAGACGCAGGTCGACAAGTTCGACCGATAAAAGTCTCCAGGGAAATCACCGGCATTGTCATTCTCGTAGCGATCGGTTCACAAAAATCACGTACAGTCTGCATCTGAG
>JAGQQP010000470.1 GCA_020426085.1 Planctomycetaceae bacterium
AAACCACGCTGCAGCTGACGAAATGAAACCGGTACCGATTCAAGAAAGGTCCCGTCCCCGGGTGGAGCCGGAATACTGTCATCGGCTTCCAGGGTTCCGAACACACCGACATAACTGGCTGTCGGCAGCTTGATAATCGGAGTCTGGGAAACGGATAACGCGTGTTCCTGATATAGCATGAAAGTCGGATCAACAATATCAGATGGACATAAAAAATTGACGATGATGGTTTCGCGGGCAGCTGTATTGGAAACATGGGACAGCACCTGATTGCGATCAACCTGTTCGTAAACCGCCCGCTGTTCCAGGTAAGGTAACAACGGAACAGCCCAGCCAAAAGCCGAATGATTTGTCAGCTCCCATTGCCAGCCGGCAGGCAGACAACGATAGCTGTCGTGATAAGAGTGCAACGCCAGGCCTAGTTGTTTAAGCTGATTTTTACATTGCAACTGGCGGGCGGCTTCGCGGGCTGAGTTGACCGCAGGCAGAATCAGGCTGACCAGAGTCGTAATAATGCCAAAAGTGACCAGTAATTCGAGGACCGTGAACCCGGCACGATTCTGCCCGCGCAAACCCCGACTTCCGCCTGGATAACGGGAATACTGGCGTTGCTTGCAGTTCCTGCAGCTCATCGGTCCCTGATTCATGCGTCAAAATCCTTTTCTGTCGAGTGCTCTCACTCGAGAACCGCTTTTTACTAATCATTTAGTTTTTTGTCAAGCAGTGATTTTTCAACCCGAAATCAAAACGGGTTACTCTTTCAGGTCCCTGCACATTCCCGTGAATACGACCTTTTGATGATTGACTTCAGAGAGCGGACCCCTCAATATGCAGTCAGGCGTTCAGACTAACTGTTTGAATACACCTTCAGCAAATGTTCCACCTGTCATAGTTCAAAGAAAAAGCTTGCCATGATTGTTGTCTTACTGGATGCTGTTGCCCTGATTCTCATTCTCAAAATTATGGATGACGCTGATGTCAGTTTATTGACTGCTGTACTGGTTTCTCTGGGTGCGGCGATTGGAACCAATCTGCTTGTATTTGCACTGGCGATGGCCATCGGTCTTTCTGGAATCTTAGTGGCAGCTGCCATCGGGGCCGCGTTGGTGGGCGTACTTGTTTCTGCCTTATTCGGGATTGAAATAAAACGTTCCTTTACGATTGGTGGCATCTTCATGCTCGTACATCTCAGTATCAGTTTTGGTCTGGGAATGTTATTTCGATAGAGTGGCTGAATCGTTTCCCTGTTTTCGAACCCGGATTCGCGTTTCTATGGATACCTGATTTTCCGGAATTTCCTCCACACAGATTTCCTGTCGCAATCAGCGTCTCCTGTCTTAAAATTAAAAGTTTTTTCCGGTCCTGTCGCCTGCCATTCCCGTTGGATTCACTTCTTTCCTGAGTGTGAAGACCATTTCGAAGAAGTATTCATCGATCGCTCATGATGTATTAACAATTGATCGGTAGAGTACCTGCAACATCAGGAAAGGGACTCTGTTCCTGTTCCACAAAAGGTCAGTCAAGACCCACACCGGCATTACCCCGCCTGCGAATACTGAAACGCTCACTTACATTTTTTTCTTTTTTCACATTCAGGAGAGCGAAAGTGAAGACATTACGTCCATTTTCTCCGCAGGCTACCGGTACGTCTCCACGTCCCGCACAAACACGAAACGGATTTACTTTAATTGAACTGCTGGTTGTCATTGCGATCATTGCCATTCTGATTGCTCTGCTGTTGCCAGCCGTTCAGCAGGCGCGCGAAGCAGCCCGCCGCACACAATGCAAAAATAATCTGAAACAGATTGGTCTGGCATTCCACAACTTCCACGACGTCCATGATCAGCTTCCCAATGGAGCGCGGGATGGCGCAGGCGCTTCGTTTGCCTGTTGCAATGCAACCGAACGGGAAGGCTGGAGCTGGAGCTACCATATTCTACCATACATGGAACAGTCCAATCTCTATGACATGGGTACCGATGCTGACCCGGTAGGAACTTATCCTCTGGTAGGTCGCAAGGGAGTCAAAGCATACTACTGCCCTTCGCGTCGTAAACCAACATCTTATGGCAGCGGTTATTATCGAAGTGATTACGCCGGCAATGGTGGTCAGCGTGAAGGGGGAATTACGAACTCCGTCAGTACAGGCAAACGAGGTGTCGTAGTGCAGACAACCACACGACACGTCCGTATCAACGATATTCAGGACGGTGCATCGAACACCATCATGGTCGCAGAAAAAGCATTGCACCCGGATCGTCACGGACTGGATGGTGGGGATAATGAACCCTGGAATAATGCAGGATGGGATGAATGTGTGATTCGTCATGGCGCAGGGATCACCAGTGCCGGCGTCGAATACGGCCTGACTCCCCTGCCCGATGTCCAAGCGCCGACAGATGCGATCGCTGTGACCGACAAAGGAGGCATCAGCTGGACCAACTGGCATCCCTTCTTCGGCTCTGCCCATGATGGCGGCATGAATGCCTGCCTGGCAGATGGCTCCGTGAGAGTGATCAGCTATAACATCGACCACGAAGTCATGCGTCGTATCAGCCTGACTGACGACCGTGAACCGCTCGAGAATTTTTAGTCGATTTAATCACTCAACGACTGTATAAAAACGTGAGCACGCAGGGCATCTGCCGTCTTCCCCCCGGAGATGAAGGGTGCCCTGCTGTTAACAATGATATTCCCGCCGCTCTGATGAAATTTTTCATCCCATTAATATATATAGAGGTCTACCAGTGAAACTGCTGTCTTATATTCTGATGTTAACCGCCTGCTGCCTGCTCTCCGCCTGTGGCGGTGCAGAAGACATGAACTCCGGCGAGATTACCCCCGAAGTAAAAACGCAGATGGAAAAAGAAAAAGAAGAAGTGTTCCAGTCCGAATCAGCGCATCGTGAGCAGATGCAACAACAGGCCAAGGGGAAATAAAAGGATTCTGGAGCTGACTTAATTGTCGTTAATACAGTTTTCGCAGTATTCGATAAATTGAAGGAGCGTCCAGTCTCCCTCCCAGGCCAGAGTAATTGATTCACCTGGTACCCAGGTTTTCCATTTTTTTTGAATTTCCATTCTCACGAACAATGGAGTTAAATCATCGAACGGTCCCCAGAACAGGGGGCCGAACGGGTCTTCCGGATGCAGGGGAGGTGGCTCTTCAAGTGGTTTTTCCAGGCCGATTGCTTCTGAAATGATGAGCGCAATCTGTTGTTTTTCAGGTGTATTGAACCAGTTATTTTTCTTCACCCAGTTATCAATCTGTCCGCGCGCTTCGAGCTGATCAACAATTTCCTTCTCCACAATTGCTAATTCCTGCCATTTATGAGATCTTCTGCGAGAACTGGCAAGAATCCCAGCCAATACCCAGCCAACCAACGGAATGCGTTTAAACCTGTGTTCCCTGTGCGCAGGTGGAGGAGGCGGCGAGATCACAGGTGGCCAGGCCTGAGATAATCTGACTGGTGGGTAATCTGTTTTGATCAGCATGATTAAGAATCCTGTTCCATTGATTTTATTTCCTTATGGCATCCGCATAGCGATCCATAATCAGTTCGCAGTCCAGTGCCTGCAGGCGTGGCAGGGAGAGCTGGTAGAGTCGTTCGGCTTCCTCTTTTTCTTCAAGCTCTGCCAGGGTGACCGCCAGATAGCCACGATTCAGATCGACGATCTGCTGCAGCAGTGCCTGGCTGGGAGCGAGGGGAACCAGTTCGGCTTCGCATTGACGAAACAACGCTTCGGCAGCTCGGTAATTACGAAAATTCAGTTCGAGTACGCCTTTGAAATACTTTAACAGCAGCGCCACCAGGTCATTCAGATGCATCTCTTCCGCATCCGCGATCAACTCGGCTGCCAGAGGGCTGTCCCGGTTGGTTTTCGTCAGCGCATAGGCATAATCAATGATGACAGTCGGATTCTCGGGAGCGATCTCATAAGCCTGTCGCATGCATTCGATGACGATGTCATAATCTTTG
>JAGQQP010000471.1 GCA_020426085.1 Planctomycetaceae bacterium
CTGTCTGCGACTCCCAGCGATTTTGGTGTGATGGGCGATCTACCCACGCATCCTGAACTGCTGGACTGGCTGGCAGCCGAACTGATGTCGTCCGGCTGGAAAATGAAATCACTGCATCGACTGATTCTGACCTCAAGTGTCTATCGCCAGGCGAGCCGGTTAGATGAGACTCATCCTGCAATCAACGCCTGGAAACGTTCATTGAAAGCAGACCCGGATGCTTCGATATTATCTCGTTTCCCGCGACAGCGGCTGGATGCAGAAGTGATTCGCGATGCGATGCTCGCGGTCAGCGGTAAGCTTTCTGATAAAACAGGGGGGCGCGGCGTGATGCCGCCACTGCCTCGCGAACTGCGGTCTACTTTACTTAAAGATCAGTGGAAGCCCAGTGTAAACGTCGAAGACCACTATCGCCGCAGTATCTATGTTTTCGCCAGACGGAATTTACGCTATCCCCTGTTTGATGTGTTTGATCGTCCCGATGCGAATACGAGCTGTTCCCGTCGTGGTAAATCAACGACGGCACCGCAGTCACTGCTGATGATGAACTCCGAGAGTTCCCTGAAGTGTGCGCAGGAACTGGCGGGTTTGATCTGGGATCAGTCGGGTGAACAGGACGGGCCACAGGTAGAATTACTTTTCCGTCGTGCCTTGGGACGCAGGCCGACTGAACACGAATTGCGCGACATGACCGGCTTTCTTCGATCACAACGGAAGATGCTGGAACAGGAACAACGGTCTGCCGAAGATTTGCTGTTACCTTTAAGCAAGAAGCCGGTTACCAATACTTATGCTGGTGCTGCGTTAACGGATCTCTGTCTGGCGATTTTCAATACCAGCGAATTCCTGTACGTGGATTGATTGTATTTCACAGGAATGCGGCGGCAACTTCATTGAAATTGAACGAAAAAAATTTTAAATGTCTAATAAGTTAGATTTGTTAAGAATAGGCCTGTGTAGAGTCTGTTCTCTTTTCATAAGTTAGAAGGTGAAAAACTGATGATACGATCTGGGATGAAATTGCTGCTGATGCTGCTGGGAAGTCTGGTCTGCCTGGGACAGGCCTCATTACAGGCTGAAGACTCAGCTTTGCTGGGTGACTGGCGGTTGCAGGGGGACTCGCAGGACCGAAGTGCACTGCAACTGAAAACAATCAATCAGGGCGTCGTGTTGAAAGCAGATCAGCCGGCGGTCTTTGATGGACGCAAAGCGTTTCTGGAAGTGCCTCATACAGACGCGATCAAATTAGGTACGAACGAGTTTTCCATTTCGCTGACGGTACACACCAGTGCTGAACTGGATGATGTGCTGGGGACGCTGCTCAGTAAATATGACCGGAAGACACGGCGTGGTTTTCAGTTGAGTCTCAAGAATCATGCCGGCGTGACAAGCAGTCAGTCGAATGATCGGCATCTGCAGTTTGGAATTGATAATGGCAGAATCGATGCAGAGTGGACCGATCATGGTCAGTTGGGGAACGCCGTGCTGATTTACAGTATGGCGGTTTACGATGGGAATCTCTATGCCGGCACCTGCGTGCCGGGAGAAACCGCTGCGGGACGCGTTTATCGTTTCGATCAGGGACAGAAATGGATCGACTGTGGTGCGCCCGATCTGTGCAATGCGGTTTCTTCTCTGGCGGTCTATCAGGGGAAGTTATACGCGGGGACAGGCAAGTACCGCTTGAAAGGTTCTTCGCTTTCGGAGTCTGATAATCCCCATCTGGGAGGCAATGTTTATCGTTATGAAGGGGACGGCAAGTGGGAACATTGCGGTAAGCTGCCTGACGTGGAAGCGATCAATGGTATGGTCGTTTACCGGGGTAAGCTGTATGCCTCTTCCATGTATGCACCGGCTGCATTCTATCGTTATGACGGCGGTAAACAGTGGACTTCGTGCGGTGTACCAGACGGGAAACGTGTAGAAGCGCTGGCCGTTTATAACGGCGATCTGTATGCATCGGGTTACGATGAAGGCGCCGTCTATCGTTTTGACGGAAAGAAGTGGTCGCACGCCGGTAAGGTAGGAGAATCAACACAGACATATGGCTTCACCGTGTATGAGGGGGACCTGTATGTGAGCGAGTGGCCGCACGCTGAGATGTATCGTTACGCGGGGAAGAACCTCTGGAACCTGGCGGGGCGACTGGGAGAGGAGAAAGAGAGTATGCCTCTGGCGGTCTATAATGGAGCCATGTATTCCGGTTCGTTACCGCTGGCGGAAGTGTATCGTTACAACGGTGGTGTTGACTGGACGAATACGGGGCGGCTCGACTGGACGCCGGATGTGCGTTATCGTCGGGTCTGGTCGATGGCCGTGTACCAGGGAAGACTGTTTGCAGGCACGTTACCGGCAGGACGTGTGCACTCCATTCAAGCGGGGAAGAGCGTGACGTATGACACAGCACTCAAGCCGGGCTGGCGACAGATTGTGGCCGTGAAGGAAACGAATCATCTAAAACTGTATGTTGATGGGAAGCTGGTTGCGACCTCTGCTGAATTTAACCCGGCAGACTATGATTTAACTAACTCGGAACCATTGAAGATCGGCTTTGGTGCCCATGATTATTTCAACGGGAAGATGAAAGATCTGAAGCTGTATCGAAGTGCCTTAACTGCGGATGAGATTCAGAAAGCGTTTACTGCAGACTGATCAGACTTTCGACTGCGACAAAAAAAGAGCCATCTGAAATCATCAGATGGCTCTTGTCGTTTCTCAAAATGGAAAGGCGTAAATTTACTGAATTCCGCGATTGCGACGCAGTTCGGCTTCGAGTTCAGGAACCCGACCCTGTTCTTTCAGCCACAGTTCTTTGAGAGCGAAAGAGGAAGGTACCTGCAGACCTTTGAGGTCATGAATATAACGCCAGAGAATCACTGCCCGCAGCCCTTCTTCAATGGCCAGATCTTCGGATTTCAGGCTGGGGTATTGATTCAGAATACCGGCATATAAAGTCATGCCTTCTTCCAGTTTCTGTTTCGCTTCATCAAGCTGATTTTTGAATACGAGCTCCTCACCATCATAAAGTAATTCGTGAGCTTTGATCGTCTCAGGCTTGGATTCGGAAGAGGCCCGTGTTCGCCAGAAACGATAGTTGGAAGTATCCTGGTAGCGGCCGGTCCATTCACGTACATCTTTTTCTGTAATGGATTCATCCCGTGCCGCCAGGGCTTTGATATCGTCTTCGGTCCATTCCAGAACAATGGGACCTTTCGGCGTGATGAACTCTTCGCGACCGTAAATTTCGGTCCATTCATCGAAGCCCTGTTTCCAGGCGTCGGTGCGCTGTTTGCCGAAGACACCTTCACGCTGCATGGCGTTGGCATAGTCAAATTGAGCGTGCCAGGGAGAACCGCGGAACAGCATCCGCATCTGCAGATGCTGTTTGTGCTTGAGTTCCTTGTCGTTGGCAATCAGGAAATGTTCTTTGGCAACCTGGTAGTTGTCGAGACGTTCCGGGTTGATTTCCGGATCCGGACCTCCATCGTAGCGTTCGGTATCGGGGTCGACTTTATAGAAGCGACGGAACTGACGCCATTCGTCCGAGCGTCCCACTTTCTGGCCATGCAGGTTACCCACTTTCCAGTCCAGTTCTGGAAATCGCTCGTTGCGTGTCACACCTTCATTGAGAAATTTAATACCTTCTTTGACCCAGAAATACCGGTCTTCAACGGCATCCCACTCTGCGGAGACGTTGTAGGCCAGATTCCAGCCCTGGAAATCCCAGACCTTCATGTAGTGAGGCTGGAGCAGGATGATCGAATCAACAGTCGAGCGGAGTTTCCCCCACTCTTTTTTCTTCTGATACTCGTTGGCATCAATCCAGAGCATATTCGTAGCAATGCCGCGGAGACCCAGTAGAACGAAGTTCATGGAGGCACTTGAGGGATCAACATCACCCAGGGTGCTTTCCCCGAGTTCATGTTTGTTTCGCAGTTGAGCCAGCTTACCACCAGAACCATCTTCACCCGTGG
>JAGQQP010000472.1 GCA_020426085.1 Planctomycetaceae bacterium
TCCTCTTTAAGTGGAAACAATCAGATCACCGCTATGGACGACCTGCCTCGCACCCGTCGTTTTCGAGATATTACTGACGGCACGACAAATACCATGCTCATCACCGAACAGGCAGGCCGTGCGGACTATTATATTCGTGGAATCAAACAGGCATCCAACGCCGGACTGAGCCAGGCGACCAGTTGGGGTTCCTGGCCTTCTTACCAGGTCTTTCAGGTGCAGGTCTTTGGTGCGGATGCGGTAACCAGAGATGGCCCCGGGGGCACCTGTTCCATCAACTGTAATAACAGTCAGGGAATTTACAGTTTTCATACAGGTGGCGCACACGCTTCGTTCGTGGATGGCTCGGTGCACATGCTGTCTGAGTCGATCGACGCCAACGTCCTGTTCGCACTCATTACCATCAACGGCGGAGAAATCATCAATCAGGATTTCTAAGAGAAATAGAACCAGATACGAAACTGAAATGATCAGGAAGAAGAATCACCTCTTCCAGTAAATGTGTAGCAAATTTTAACCTGCAGGCCTTTTTATCGAGAAAACCTATGCGAGACTGGCTGAATCCCCTTGAAGTCGTCGTGCTCACTCTCTGTCTATTAATCTTTTCGAGTCTGTTGCTGCCTGAACTGCTCGTCGCGAGGGATACGGCACGCGAACAGTCGTGTCAGGATCGTATGCAGCAGATGGGTACTGCCTTCCTCCAATACGAAAAAGTTCATCGAGGTCTGCCACCACGACGGAGCGGGTTCAATGATGGAAACCCGTATGGCGGCTGGGGAGTCTATATTCTCCCTTACCTGCAACTGGCAGATCAGGCAGACCAGTACGATACGCGCTATGACTTTTTTGATCCCAAAAACAAACCGATCGTCGAAGCACAGTTGCCCGTCTTCCTCTGTCCGGCAAGCCCTGCAGAGCGGTTCGTGCAGATTCAGTCGCAGGCTTCTACCAAGTCGCTCAACCCGGACAAGTCGACCGTTTATACCTGTAAAGCTGCTGCTGTTGACTTTATTACCTCTAACGGTGTGCAGATGGCCCGAAACGGATATGGCATCAACGCGATGGGAAAAGCAGGCCGACTTGGAAACCAGCGTCAGCCGATGACAGACAATGAAGATCTTCCGATATCGAAAATCACGGATGGTCTCTCTAATACCCTGCTGCTGATTGAACAGGCCGGTCGACCTGCTGCCTGGCGCAATCAAACAAAAAAGCCAGGAGACGGGCAGTTCGGCATGAGCCCCAATGCCCGCGGTGCCTGGGCAGGCTGGGGATCGATCTCCTTTGGAGCAGTGAATCCCGAAACGGGTGAAAGACCACCACGGGGTGACAGCACGGACTGCAGCGTCAACTGTAACAACTGGCTGGGAATTTACAGTTTTCACAAGAATGGTGGGTACGTACTGTTCTGCGACGGCAGTGTCAAATTTTTCGGTACAAAGCTGGACCCACTCACCTTCGCCTATCTGACAATCCGAGACGATGGGCATTTAATCGAACATGACGATTTTTAAAATCAGCGAACTCAACCCTTACTACGCCGTGCATTCACCAGGAAATATCTGTGGTCCCAATGAAAAATGAATTCCGATCGAAAATGAGATTGCTGACTGGCTGGCTGTGTCTGTTGATCCTATTGACTGCTGCAAAAGCCAGTTGCGCAGTCGAGGTCAGCCCACTCACCATTTCCCGCCTGATCGACCAGCGGCTGGGAATTGATGCTGCCAATCACAGTCAGTTTGCCAGTGATGCCGAATTTCTGCGGCGTGTCACCCTGGATCTGGCCGGTCGCATTCCTACGATCGTGGAAGTGCATGAATACCTGAGTAATACTTCAGAGTCGAGGCGTAACGAAACCATCGATCGTCTGATGCATTCAGGCGTGCATTATCGCAACATGGCAACCTTCTGGCGACGTGCCTGGGTTCCGCAGGCAGACACACCTGAATTCGATTCTGTAACGGATGACTTTGAACGCTGGCTGATCCATCGCCTGCAGAAAGGAGCCCGTTACGATGAACTGGTTGTGGAAGTCCTCACGCTGGATCATGAAAACAATCTCCCGGCGAGTACCACACCGATTGGCTTTTATGATGCCAACCTGGCCAAGCCGGAAAATCTGGCAGCCAGCGCCACTCGTGCGTTTCTGGGAATCAATCTGGACTGCGCCCAGTGCCACGACCATCCTTTTTCCCGCTGGACTCGCGAGCAGTTCTGGCAGACAGCCGCGTTTTTTGCGGAACCTCGCGTCAATGACAAGTCGCAGACACAACCTCCAAAAGTTCGCGTACCTGATACGGAAATGGAATACGAGCCTGCATTGCTGACAAAATCCAAAATCGAATGGCCTCAGAAACTGGATTCAGTGAAGCTGCGTCTGATTCTCGTTGACTGGATGAAAGTCAATGAGGATCAGCTGCTGGCAAAAAACGCCGTCAATCGACTCTGGGCACATTACTTCGGAGAAGCCATCATTGAACCCGTCGATGATCTCAGTCGAGACGAAGTACAGACCGGCGACCGTGCCCGGTTGCTGAATGATTTGTCTGCTGCTTTCATCGCCAGTAAGTACGACCTGGATATGCTGACCGAGGGAATCGTCAGTTCCAATGCCTATCGCCTGTCTTCGTCTCCGTCTGGCACCAAATCACAATCTGAGACTGATCCCGATGCCCCTGGTCCTTTCAGAATCACCAGAGCCACCGTGCGCGGATTAACGGGCGAACAACTGTATGACAGCCTGCAGACGGCAGCGAACCTGCCTTCCGAACGCAGGGATGTGGGAGGGCGTTCCGATCGCAGCCAGAGGAACGAGTTCGCTTCCCGCTTTTACATCGAAAATGCGTTCAGCGCGGAACGATCGATTACCCAGGCACTGACATTAATGAACGGTTCGTTCGTCAATGAACTGACAACGAAGCAGGGAAACATGATGCTGGCCTCTCTGCTCAGTTCTCCGTTCATGAGTTTTGATGAAAAAATTGATACCGTCTTCATTGCCGTTCTGGGTCGTCACGCGCGGGCAGATGAATTGCAGGTGGTCAAACAAAGTTTCGAATCACATAAGGATACAACGCCTGAATCACATTTAGGCAATCTATTCTGGGTACTCGTTAATTCTTCCGAATTCAACACCAACCACTAATTGAGGTAAAGGTTTCCATGTCGAACAATTTTCTTTCACGACGCGCTGCCTTACAAAACATGGCGCTGGGCCTCTCTGCCTGGTCCACAACCAGCTGGCTGCCTTCTCTGGTAACCGCAGCTGCAGAAACAGGCAACAAGCCAAAGTCCGTGATTTTGATCTGGCTGAACGGCGGACCGGCGACAATCGACTTGTGGGATCTGAAACCCGGAAATAAAAATGGCGGTCCGTTTCAGGAAATTGAAACACAGGTCCCCGGCATGAAGATCAGCGAGCATCTGCCTTCCCTGGCAAAGCAGGCGTCCGATTTTTCCATCATCCGTTCCATGTCCACCCGCGAAGGGGATCACTCCCGCGCCCGCTTTGTGACGATGACCGGATACACGCCTCAAGGCGCGATCAAGTTTCCTGCGCTTGGGTCGCTGGTGGCTAACGAGTTCAATGTCGAAAACGACATTCCCTCTTATGTGCATATCGGCGGACAACCGACTGTCAGCGGAGGAGGTTTTCTGGGACCCCAGTTCGCCCCCTTCGTAGTCGGCGGACGCAGTCGGCGGCGCGGACCTGACAGCTCGGATCTGAAAGTCGCCGATCTTGCACCCGCGTCTGCCGAACAGCAGGCAGAACGACTGCAGCTGCAAGCAGGTTTAAAATCACTTTCGACCCTGCCCGCTTCCCTGGTGACAGAGACGCTCGATTCATCCCGCGACCGGGCGCTGCGGTTGATGAACCCCAAAGCAGCTTCAGTCTTCGACCTGGAACAGGAAGAGGCTTCGCTCCGTGAAGCCTATGGCAGAAGCTCGTTTGGTCAGGGCTGCCTGA
>JAGQQP010000473.1 GCA_020426085.1 Planctomycetaceae bacterium
GATCTTCTCCAAAGGGTTTTCCGCGATTGTAAAGGGGCCGCCGCCAATCAGCAATTTATGGGATAAAAAACAAAAGCATCCTGAGACCCAAACCGCTGATCGCAAAACCAATCTCGAGAAGACACGCATCATTCGGGAAGAAGAACGAAAAAAGGCAGACGCACCGCGCCAGCAGACACATAACCAGAAACGACAGAAACCGTATTACCCACGCGCTTTAACCCCGCGTACTCCCCGCGCGATTTCGAATCGGACACGTCTGTTTAATCTTTCGGTTTCAATGATCAAGGCCGTATTCTGTACGCTGGTGATTGTTATTGGACTGGTCTGTTTTACTGATGGATCTTTTTTTCAGGGAGCGATGGGCGAAATTTCCAGGGGCGTCATGCGAGGAAATAATTTCGCTCCGTTCTGTCTGTTAACTTGCGGGACACTCGTTGCTGCCTGGACTGTTTTAGCCGTCGCGAAACTGACCGAAGGTAAATCCTATGATCAGAGTACCCGCCGCATCCTCTGGCTGGTAACCGGAGTGATTGTGGGTGCGATCATCTACCTGCTACAGGCAGAAGTCCTGATGACCACAATCGGTTCAGCACGCGATGATTACCTGGGATTGAGACCGCTGTTCGATGCGGTTGGTCCAAATTCACTGGTGCTGGTGAATGGGCAACCCAGTCTGTTCAGCTATATGATCTTCTTCGGTATCCTGTTTTGTTTCCGTCGCTGGTGGTGGCACGCGGATTCATTTCGTCCGAGAAAATTCCGGGTCTTGTCTGTGCTGATCACCGTCTTTACTGCTTATATCATTACTGCCATCTGGGCGTTTCCGATGGTCCCGGCTTTGTGCTGGGCCGCCATTATCTCGAGTGTTGTGCAGCTTTCTGCCAGCTGGATTCCTCCCGAACAACGTTTTATTGAAATGAAAGGGGGCGCACAATGATGATTGGTATTCTTGAAATCTTAATTTTAACGGTGGTTGTGCCCGTTATCATTCTGATCTTTGCGTTAGTGTTTCACCACATGTCCCGGAAGCGAGGTTCAGTGCTGTTTATGCTCGCAGGACTGGCAATGACAGGGCTTTTACTTTTTATATTTCTCGGCCTGTTTTATGTCCGTACCGAATCCAGATCGGCGACCCTGGTTCACCAGAATGCAATTCTAGATACAGAGTTCGAAGCGATACGTCAAGATGTCAAACTTGCCCCTCGCTCTGTTCCAGAAACGAATGATGGGGTAACGGAGATTCCAGGTGACGCGTTACAGAAACATCATTCCGAGACTCAGCCATTGGTGGCACCCAAGCCCGGTGATTCGCATCCTTCTCAAATTGTGAATAAGGTTGAAATCAGTAACGCTTCGTCAAAACCAGCCGAATCAGAGGGCACAGAATTACCGGACTGGGTAAAAGAGGGCGTGAAAACTGCGGTGCTGCAGAAAAATAGTCTGTTAAACAACAGCCGTCCTGTATTTCAATCGGGACTGTTTGCGACTCGAGACGAAGCGTTTCAGGATGCTTTGGCAAAAGCAACACAGCAGATGCAGGTCGATCTGATGATGAGAGAACCCTGGTTGAAAAATAACCTGAGGGAACTGGACTTGGAATTGTTCAGGCATACCGCCTACCGTCGCCCGTATTTCCAGATGGTTGAGCATGATTTTGGTGATGTGTTGAAATCAGGAGAATCTTTAAAGCACGATATGTTCAGAGCGTATGTCGAAATTGAAAATACACCTGTCGTAAGACATCAGTTACTCGCCCGCTGGAAGCAGAAAATTGGAAACGAACGCAGTTTCTGGGTAGGTAGTGCATTTGGTCTGATCACCCTGATGTGTGTCGGAGTTGCCGTTTATTTGAGAACCGAGTCGGATCAGACTACAATCCATTCATCTCACTAATTCTTCTTCAAATCAGTCTGTGATAGACTTATGCCGATCGACGAAGCCGACCAGCTGCTGGTCTCACAAATCAAAGCCGGTGATGCAGAAGCCTGGTCGGAACTGATCGCCAGGTATGAAGGTCGACTGCTGGCATTTGTGAACAGCCGCTTACGGAATCTGCCGAGTAGTGAAGATGTTGTTCAGGAAACATTTCTGGGCTTTCTGATCAGCCTGCCTAATTACGATCCAGGGACTCCTTTAGAATCGTTTCTGTTCGCCATTGCCTCTCATAAGCTGACCGACTTATTACGTAAGCAGGGGCGCCGTCCGACGATTCCCCTGTTTCCAGAGGAAAATGACACACGCGGAAATCATCGTGAGCCTGCAGGGCGCACTCGTGTCGCTTCCAGTCTGGCACGCAGCAAGGAACGCAAATCGAAAGAAGAGCAGGTGATCTGCGTAAGCCTGCAGTCGCTGATTGATGCCTGGATCAGAAATGGCGAGTTTGAGCGATTGCAGTGTATTGAGCAGCTGTTTGTTTCAGGGAAAGCTAATAAAGAAGTAGCGCTGCAACTGCAGATCACTGAGCAGGCGGTTGCCAATCACAAGCACTTTGTGGTGGGCAAACTGAAAGATGCGATTAAAACTGCACAGATACATGATGCGGATCTCGCGGGGCTGGGGTTGAACTAGACTATGTCCAGTTTTACTGTAGCGTCTCCAGATCCATTTGTACCGAGTCTATTAGATTGACAGACGTTATAGTTAAATGTGATGCGCTCTAGACGAATATCAAACCGCGCAGCAAAAAACCTCGCCTGATCATCACAGGACGAGGTTTTAATATTCTCAGGTCCGCTGCTGCATCAGATTAGAATTTGATGTGCTTGCGTTTTGCCTTACGTGCTTTAGCACTGGCAGGACGGCGACCGTGATTTGCTTTTTTCAGTTTACGCTGTGTTTTAGCCATGACATTATCCTTTATGGTCTTCAGATATTGTTATCGAGACCACACGTTGACTGATGAGGTCTACAGAAAGTATCGGTTTCGGGTCGGGTATTCTAGTCGAAGCCTCTCCTGAAAAAAAGCCAATCAGTTAAAAAACACCGTGAGTCAGAGGATTTCTTCGTCATTTGTTCCTGTTTTTGAGTCTAAAATCGCCCTGGAAGGGCCCGGCATGTGGACTGTTGTTCTGTTTCGGAGTAGTATGGATCGGATCAGCTGGATACTGGACAAAAAACGACGTTGGTTTAACTGAAGAAGATCATCATGCTGGCCAAGCTATATACCTATTCGCTGTTTGGCATCGATGCCAAACCTGTGGAAGTTGAAGTCGATATCTCTCCCGGGGCGATGCCTAAGACGATTCTGGTGGGCCTGGCGGAAGCGGCCGTCAAAGAGAGCACACATCGAATTGAGAGGGCACTGGTCAACAGCGGTTATAATCGCCCGATCGATCGCATCGTTATCAACCTGTCTCCCGCTGATCTTCCCAAAGACGCGGCATCCTTCGATCTACCCATCGCGCTGGGGCTGTTGACTGCCAGCGGGCAGTTGGCTTCAGATCGCTTTCATGATTATGCCGTGGTAGGAGAACTGGCATTGGACGGCACCATTCGTCCGGTCCGCGGTGCGCTTTCAATGGCACTGGCGGCGCGAGAGCAGGGCAAGCAGGGCCTGCTGGTTCCGGTTCAGAATGCAGAAGAGGCAGCCGTCGTGGATGGGCTGGATGTCTTCGCAGTCGGGACACTGGCGGAAGCCGTTGGCTTTTACACGGGCACCCTGCCAATTGAAGCGGTTGAATTCTGCTGGGAGAATGCTTTGGAAGAACACGGACGTTACGATATCGATTACAGCGATGTGAAAGGGCAGGAATACGCGAAGCGGGCGATTACGGTTGCTGCTGCCGGAATGCATCATTTACTGATGATTGGTTCTCCCGGGACCGGAAAGACCCTGCTGGCTTCGCGGATCAGTACAATTCTGCCGCGACTGTCTCAAGAGGAGAGTCTGGAGACAACACGTATCTACAGTGCGATGGGACGGTTGCCCAGTGATCAGTCGCTGGTGATGCTG
>JAGQQP010000474.1 GCA_020426085.1 Planctomycetaceae bacterium
GAGAACGGTGAGCATTCCGCTGTCCGAATTTCGATTGATATCTTATGCGAAAGACAAACCAGCTCTGGGACGGGTCCCCGTACAAATCTCTTTCAGTGGTGAAAGTGAAACTGATGGCTTCATGATTGATCGCGTCTGGGTTACCCGGGCTGACAGTCAATAGATGCAAATTCACACTGATGTTTCAACAACAAATGGTATGAGGTAAGTATGAGAAATCAACTTCGCAACCAAAGACTGTTCCTGCCACTGATCCTGTGGCTGTTGGTCCTGCAGGGGTGTAATCGTTCAGAGAAGGAGGAAGTTCAGCTTACTCCTCTGCCGGAAGCCACGACCGGTCCCAGTGAGAAACCAGCTCCACCGGAGGAGAAACCGAGTCCGCCCGTTTCAGTTTCGCAGGAGACATCGGAAGTTTCCACAACACCGACTGTCAAAGAGACTCCGGCTCAACCAGCGGTTGTTATTACTGAAGCTGATACTTCCCGTAACATCGGTCCCGGCTACTATGATGGAAAGCATGATACCGTGGTGTATTCTACCCCGCGTGTCGAAATGCTGAGTGTGTCGCCGGATGGACGGTATGCTGCCGTCAGTCGTCACATCAATTCAGATGCATCGCTGTTACAGATTTGGGAACTGAAGTCCGGGAAGGTGGTGAAAGAGTGTCATGAACCATTGGGAGTGACAGCCGTCGCATTTTCACCGGACAGTCAGATGCTCGCATATGGAGCGAGGGATCGTACTCTTGTATTACAGCCGTTACCAGAGGGACCCGCCAAACGTTGGGAACGGCACCGATTATCCATTGGTAGTCTGGACTTCTCTCCTGACGGAAAATTACTGGCCAGTCTGGGACATGATAATCAGCTCTTTATCTGGGAGGTCGAAACCGGGAAACTGATTTCACAGGCCATTGATGGGGAGGGACGCTTTTCCACAGAAATCCGCTTCGTGGCTCCGGATCGTCTGTGGACGCTGGGTACAGACGGCAAACTCCGCTGGTACGACTTTAAGAACAATACCCTTGTCAGCAAGCAGGAAGTCAAACTGCCGGAAAATACGTGGTTTCAGGCTGTTGACGATGAAAGTCTCTTTGGTCGATTCCCCAATCACAGTCTGCATGTGATTTCTGCGTCCACGGGGAAAGGGATGATGCCACCACCGTTCCAGCCGAATGTTTCTGAAAAAAACATATTGAAGCCCGCGGAGAGGATGACTGTCGTTGCTGTTGCCTCGCGCACTCATGATTTTGCGTTTGGGACTGCGGATGGCATCATCAGATTCGGAAATCAATTGAAGCCTGAAAATACAGAACAGGTGAAACTTAAGGCTCTTGTGACCGCGTTGGCGGCCGATCAGGATGGACAGACCTGGGTTGCCGCGACAGGGACGGGGGACCTGCTGGTGATTGGCGGAGATCGATTGTCTGAGCCGCGCTGGTTAGTAAAACACGAAACGGATCGTCCTCTGGTTGCCCCTAAAATCAGTCCTGACGGCAAGAGTATTATCGCACTGAAAGGGGCAGACAACATCATCAGCACCGATGTCGCAACCGGTCTGGTACAGAAGCAAATTGCTTTACCTGAACCAGGGGGAACGAATAAAGGGAGCTATGTGACCACGGTTGTGTATGGTCCCGATCAGGTTTACTGTGGAACGAGTGCAGGTAAAGTTACGGTATTGAATTTGAAGACGTCTGCTCCGACAGCGACCTTTCCAGTCTCCAAAACGGGATCTCCCATTACATCACTGGCATTGGCGCCTGATGGAAAACAGTTACTGGCAGGCGATGCGGTTGGAAATGCGATCTGGTTCAAGACAGAAGAAAATGCTCTGACCATTTCACGACAGGCGCATAAAGGTCGGGTCAGGGCAGCGGCATTCTCGCCTGATGGACTCTGGGCTGCGACAGCAGGTGAGGGGCGTACCGTTGTCATCTGGGATGTTGCTCAACAATCCAAACGTTCGATTCTGAATGGTCATGATAATGTCGCCCAGGAACTGTCTTTCAGCCCGGACAGCCGCTGGCTGGTCAGTGGTGGTCGAGAGGGAGAATTCATCTTGTGGGATGCCAGGACAGGTAAGCAGGAGCGGAAAGTATCAGTACGTACTGCTCTGTTGATACCAGAAGGGCTGGCAGAATCAGAAGGTTTTATAAAATGGCCGGATGCCTACCCGGACGAGGGGATTACATCGATTGTATTTAATCCGGATCAGCGTCTGCTGGCCATAGGCACGGTCGCCGGTTATCTGCAGACTTTTGATTTCGATAACCTGCGGGAACTTTCCACGGTCTTCACAGGCAGACCGATCAGCGACATGAAATTTGCTGATGACAGTTCGTCTCTGCTGGTAGCGAACATTACCGGTGATGTCTGCAGATGCTGGCAGTCCCCGAAGCCGCCGCGCATGCTGTCCGGACACGATGGATACGTTCGATTTGCGGCGCTGGATGAAACGGGGAAACGGGCTGTAACCGGCGGTCATGACAAACAAGTCTGTGTCTGGGATGTTGATCAGGGAAAAATAATTCAATCACTTGATAACCCGGAAGTGGTTTCAGCGGGTGCCCTTTCACCGGACGGAAAACACGCAGTCACGGTTGGTTTCGGGAGTGGTGTGATCTTCTGGGATTTAGATCAGATGAAGCGTCTCGATAAACGGTATGGCCACCAGGCTCGCATCTGGTCACTGGCCTTTACTCCTGATGGGAAGGAAGTTGCTTCGGGTTCGGAAGATAAAACAGTCAGAATCTGGGACTTTGCAACACGGAAATCACGAATCAAGATTCCCCATGAAGGTGCGGTTCACTTCGTACGATATTCGCCTGATGGAAAGCAGCTGTTGACCAGTACAAGCAATGAGCGTGGCTGGAAATTCCCCGGCCGTTTACAGCTCTGGGATGCAAAGAACGGCAAGCTGCTTGTGGAATTGAAAGGGCACCGTGCCAGTGTGAATGGGGCGGTATTCAATAAAGATGGATCTGAAATTACTTCATGCGGTGCAGACGGCCAGGTCTGCAGGTGGAATGCAGCGAACGGAAAGCAACTGAGTGACATAACACAACGGAATGGGTTATCACATATCAATTTGATCGAAGACAGCCCGTTTCTGGTGATGGTGCGTTTCAGCAATGGTGTTTTTATAGATGATGCTGAATCATTGCAGCGTCTATCGGAATTCAGCGTGCCAACACGGACGGTTGGAGATCTTAATGTCTCGTCTCGCAGCAACCGGATCATCGCTGGTACACAGGAAGGACGCGTCTTTGTATGGAGTATCGGTGAAGAATAATCCTTGCCTCAGGCAAGTAAAGTGAAAATCCTCTTGTGTGTCTGTATCAGGTATAACAAAACTCTTTCACTTCGATAGAATTATTTTGTCAGTATCGTGAAATTCAATTTTTTAAATCGACCGGCAGGGGCGGGGTCGTGAAACGTGATTCCATACCCAGTTGTCTGATATGTTCGAGCCATTCTCTTGCTTCGGCTTGTGAGCGGCCAGCCAGTACCAGAGAGTCGAACAGAAACTGGTATTCTTCGGGCAGGGATGTTGCGAAGGGGAGGGGATCATCAGATCCGATACAGATTCGCAAGGTCGTCTCCACATCGTTATCCAGTCCAGGAGAGATTCTCCAGAGTGGGTGTTTTTTCAAATCAGACAGATCACCAATCAGCAGATTCGAAATTGGATTGACTTCAATCGTAATGCCCGAAGCGGCATACTTTTGTCGAACCAGTCGCTGAAGTTCGATGAGAGCCTCTGCATCGTTGGATACAGGGATCCATTCTATTTCGCGACAACGTCGATACACCAGAGGCTCTGTAAGATATCGTTCCAGCTGACGTTCCAGTTGATTTGACTCTGTCTGTCGTGCCAGCATTGTATCGGGGAATCCCAGTCTTCTCAGCGCTCTTGGTGAATGCAGCCATTGTATCAGTCGGGTTGCATCA
>JAGQQP010000475.1 GCA_020426085.1 Planctomycetaceae bacterium
CGCCGACGAAATCCGGTTCCAGCTCACGCCGTCGGTTCTTCCGCAGCAGCCCGTCCACCAAAATTGAGACGATCTACCTGGGCATGTTCATTCAGTTCAACAGTAAAACAGACAGTGCCAACGGCGAAGATTCAGCCGTATTCGTAGTCCGGGCAGACAGTTCCGGACAGGATTTCATCGGCCCCGAAATCAAACAGACCGGCTGGTGGACGATCGGCATGTCTTTCACCCCCGATGGACGGGCTCACTACTATGCCAAACCTGGTGTTGGTCCTCTGACCCAGGCTGACCGCTTCGCTTCGCATCTTCCTTATGGAGCACCGATCCAGTCATTCCACACCGCATTCTTCAATGTCTGCAATCAGGATAACGGACGGACCTGGTCCACTGAGTGGATCATCGACGACCCCGCGATGTATTACATCAGCCGCTAATCGGTACAGGTGATTTCAAACACACGAAGTTTGAAACAAATCAGAAGAATTCGTCAACGGCATACTCCCTCAGGGTATGCCGTTGATGTTTTTACGCTTATGATATTTTGCGTCCGCCACGGTGTCTGGTGCCCGTTCAATCTCATCTTTGTTCTGGATCTTCTGATGTTCGTAAATAAAATTAAAACACTGACTGCTCAAGGTGATGTGGCTTTAGGTGTGGGGATGCCTGATGCTTCGGAAATTCTGGCGAAGCTTTCCGTCGATACGGGAATCGATTTTTTGTGGATCGACCTCGAACATCGTCCCTACGGGATTAACGAAGTCAAAAATCTTCCGTTAATTGCCCGCAGACAGGGTTGCATGCCCATGATTCGCGTACCGGGTCTGGACCCGATGTACTTCAAAAAAGCCCTGGACATCGGCGCGAACACGATCATGGTTCCCCAAATCAATAATGCCGAAGAAGCAAAACTGGCAGTGCAATACGCCAAATATCCTCCTGAAGGGACGCGAGGCGTATCTCCCGACTGGGTGATGTTCCTGGATTACACCTTCGATGACTATCTGCCTCACGCCAACCAGGAAACCGCCATTGTTGCCCAGATTGAATCTCCGGAAGGCATCGAAAACATCGAAGAGATTGCCGCGGTAGACGGCATCGATGTCGTCTTTGCCGGCCCGATGGACCTGTCCGCATCCCTGGGGATCATTGGACAGATCCAGCATCCCGAACTGCAGAAATTACTGGCCGATTTCCCCAAACGGGTCGCGAAAGCCAATAAGCCCGCGGGAATCACGTTTGGTGATCTGGACCGCTGTCGCCAGGCCATCGATGAAGGTTATCGCTTCGTGAATATCGGCTCCATCGCATCTCTGGGAGCGAATGGCATCAGATCCGTTCTGCCGGAACTGCGGGAACGGGCCCGAAAATAATTCCGAGAACAGAGCCGACTCCTCTGGAACACATAAACACAAGTTGATACAATCTTCCCAAAACCAGCTCAAACGATACCAGGTTTTGCGGGAGCGAGTACAACATGTTGACACTCTTGGGACCGGATCACGGTAAGGGATCTTTCTGTGATCGGTTAACGCGACGCAGTTTTCTTCAGATCGGCAGCCTGGGACTTTCCGGGCTGACACTGCCAGGGCTGTTACAGGCCGAAGCCGGGAATTCCGCTCAGAAACGACAGAAGTCTGTCATTATGATCTACCTGGTCGGCGGCCCTCCCCACCAGGATATGATCGATCTCAAACCGGAAGCGCCAAAAGAAATCGCCGGTCCCTGGCGACCGATTGCCACGAATGTTCCAGGGATTGAAATCTGCGAAGCCTTCCCGCGCCTGGCACAATCGATGGATAAAATGGTGCTCGTCCGTTCGATTGTCGGTTCACAAAGCGGGCATGACGCGATTCAATGCTTCAACGGACACGATCCCCGTAAACCGACGCCCCAAGGGGGCTGGCCTCAATTTGGCTCGACTGTCGCGAAACTGCAGGGGCCGTATGTCGAATCGGCGCCTCCGTTCATCAGCCTCTGTTACCCCTGCACTCACGGTCCGTACAATGAACCGGGCCCCGGTTTCCTGGGATTGTCCCAATCTCCCTTTCGACCCATGGGACCAACCCGGCATGACATGGTCTTGAACGGCGTCTCGCTGGAACGACTGGCCGATCGCAAACAACTGCTGCAGGGAATTGATAACTTCAAACGGGAAGCAGATGCCTCGGGAATGATGACCGGGCTGGATACATTCACTGAGCAGGCCATGGGGGTCCTCACTTCATCCCAACTGGCTGAAGCGCTGGACCTGTCGAAAGAAGACCCCCAGACCGTCGCCCGTTATGGAACCGGTGATCCCACCAAATTCATTGACAGTAACGGTGCCCCCCGCGTCCCGCAGAGCATGCTTGTCGCCCGTCGGCTGATTGAAGCAGGTGCCCGCGTGGTGACGCTCAATTACAGCAAATGGGACTGGCATGGCGGCAAGAACAATTCCATCTTTAAACGGGAAGCAGAAGACTTCCCTGTCTTCGACCAGTGTGTGAGTGCGCTGCTGGAAGACCTGCATCAGCGCGGGCTGTCTGACGACTGCACGGTCGCGATCTGGGGGGAATTCGGCAGAACTCCCAAAATCAGTGCGCAGGTTGGCCGCGATCACTGGCCGCGGGTTAACTCGGCTATTCTCTTTGGTGGTGGCATGAAAACTGGTCAGGTCATCGGTGCGACCGACAGACTGGGAGGCGAAGCCGTCGACCGCCCGGTCACATTCCCCGAACTGTTTGCCACCCTCTATCACAACCTGGGTATCGAAACGGAACATACCACAGTCGAAGATTTCAGTGGTCGTCCTCAATACCTGGTCGAAGAGCACGCCCGGCCTTTACCCGAGTTGATCTGATGCGATCCGCAGTCAATTGGATCCTCTTGAGGTGTATAGCCGATTAAAACTTGAATCACCGTCTGCGATCAAGTTAGAATAGTAGATGGTATTCTTCCGAGAATCCTCCCTCCATTGAAGTGAGGCACAGCGTATACCACAGTGTCTCGACAGGCTTCAGCCAGATCATTACCTGAACACCGTAAAAGAAACCGGCGCATGAAGCAGTTTATTCGCATCACATCTCTGGTCTTAATCCTCATCGGTTTGAGTCGCTTTACGAACTCTGCCGAAAAGAAAGATCAATCAGCAGATGCAGTCCCCCACTTTACGAGCGAGCAACTCGAATTCTTCGAAAAATCAATTCGCCCCCTGCTCGCCGAGCATTGCTACGCATGCCACAGCGGTCAGGCGAAACGTCTGGAAGGCGGACTGAGACTGGATGCCCGCTCGCTGCTGCTGAAAGGCGGCGACTCAGGGCCGGCTGCGGAACTGAAGAAACCACACGACAGTCTGCTGATGCAGGCGGTCCGCTACGAATCGTATGAGATGCCTCCCGATACACGACTGAAGCCCGAGCAGATCGCAGCACTTTCCCGCTGGGTGGAAATGGGGCTTCCCTGGCCTGACGAAAAAATACCTGCTGCGTCAGATACCACTCAAGAGTTTGATCTGCCAAAACGCAAGCAGGAACACTGGGCCTGGCAACCTCTGAAGCGGGTGAAACCGCCCACGGTCCAGCAGAAACACGCAACAACGCATCCTGTGGACCAGTTCATCCTGGCAAAGCTGGAAGAAAAGCAGCTGCATCCGAGTTCTCCTGCAGACAAACGCACGATTCTCCGCCGTCTCTGTTTCGACCTGACAGGACTGCCTCCCACACCAGAGCAGATTCAGCACTACCTGAATGATTCATCTCCCGCTGCAACAGAAAAAATGGTCGATCAGTTACTGGCCTCTCCCCGGTTTGGCGAACGCTGGGCACGGCACTGGCTCGATCTGATGCGTTATGCAGAATCCCGAGGCCACGAGTTCGACAACGATGCCCCGAATGCTTACCAGTATCGTGACTATGTGATTCGTGCCTTGAATACAGATCTGCCTTACGACCAGT
>JAGQQP010000476.1 GCA_020426085.1 Planctomycetaceae bacterium
CGAAAGCCAAACCGGCCGATCCGTTGTCAGAAGAAGCGTTGAAGAAAAAAGCGAAAGATGCCAAGGTCAATCAGCTGCAAGCACTGGGGAATCAGCTTCGGGCTGTGGGTGCGCTCCCGCAACTGGCAGAAGCCGCAACGAAACCTGCTGATAAAAAAGAGACACCCGCAGCGACCGCAGATAAAACCCCTGCTGTTTTAGTGCCCTATATTGAGTCTGCCGCGGTGTCACAGACTGATGCGTTGGAGATCTGGAAGAAACAGTTGACAGATCTGGGGCTGGGATCACCAGAAGTCGAGCATGTGCTGCGGATACTGGGAGAACATGCCTTACGCGAAGATCAGGCGACGATTGTGTACTGCATGGATGAAAGTTATCTCGATAAAATATTGCCGCTGGAGATCACCCCGTTTCCCGATGTGGTGCGACGAACGGGAATTGTCATCCTGCTGGACGCCGATCCGGCTTTGCTGAAACGCATCGACGCTTTAATTGCGCA
The DNA here is from genome assembly GCA_020426085.1 of Planctomycetaceae bacterium. Lineage (GTDB taxonomy): Bacteria > Planctomycetota > Planctomycetia > Planctomycetales > Planctomycetaceae > Gimesia. The sequence continues at coordinate 500 of JAGQQP010000476.1, forward strand.
GCTGGGAAATCAGAGCTGGGAAAAACGGGAAGCTGCTCAAAAGTTGCTGGAAGAATATGGCAAAGCGGCGCAGGCACAACTGCAGAAAGCGACCAGCAATAAAGATCTGGAAATCGTCTATCGTGCTGAACTGATCCTGAGCAAGATCAAATAGTTGACTTCCCGCCAACGCGATCCGATGGGCCGATTCCGTGCAGTCTACTAATAAATGATGACCGGCGTCACGGTAAATCCGATGATGAAAAACGCCAGTGTCAACCAGCCAATAATTATCCGGGTTGCTCCCAGGGGAACCGTATCATCGGAAGTCGGCGGATGGTTAATGCCGAAAAATACGAGTAACAGAATCAACAGCGAGTAGCCAAATTCACCCGTATAAAACATATAGGCGACGGCCGCCACCATCAGCAGACGGGAGATCAGATTCGCTTTTTTGCCCAGTAGCGTATACAGGATATGCCCCCCATCCAGTTGGCCGATGGGAAGCAGGTTCAATGCTGTGATGAAGATCCCGACCCAGCCGGCAAAAAACATCGGGTTTAAAACCGCTTCCTGATTTTCTGCCAGTGGTCCGTGAACCATACGGATCATCCACTGCAAAATCAGCGGCTCTCCATAGCTGATGGACCCTGGTTGTTTTAATGTGACAGCGACCGTTGACTTCAAGACTCCCCAGTATGCGATCGGCAGCGCGAAGACCAGCCCTGCCAGTGGTCCGGAAACGGCAATGTCGAACATCTGTTTGCGGTTTGCTATCCCGCCTCGCTGCAGAATCACGGCGCCCATCGTTCCAAACGGTGTGAGCGGCATGGGGATGAACAGAGGCCGGGTGGCAGGAATATGATAGCGCCGCGATTGCAGATAGTGCCCCATTTCATGCGACAGCAAAATGAGCATTACAGGCCCTGCATAAGAAATCCCGTCGATGAAGAATTGCGTCCAGCCAACCAGCTGCAGATGCTGATAGACCCTGAGAAATTCTCTGGGGACGGGGACAAATGGATTGTTATAAGTGGCGCCAACGATAAATGTGCTGAGGCAGGTCAGAACAAACAGGATCAGTGGTACTTTACTGCGCGGCGGGCGGATCGTGTTATTGTAGTCGGTCTGCGATGAGGAAAAGTCTTTGACCTCGGTCTGGTAGTCCTGTGGTTGCACAATAATGACAGGATCCGGGGGAGGCAGAGGCTGTTTATCGTCAGGCATGAGTATAAATCTAATAAAAGGAAGTCAGTTGTCCGGCTGCCGGTATTTTATACGGGGAAATGTTGTCAGAAGAGTCAATAAATGGGAATCTTTTCAGAAAGATGTCCTGCGGCAGGTTCCCTCTTTCCTGTTCAAGAGCCGCTAACGTTTATGACAAAGGTTTGTTGCGCAGAATTCGGGAGGCGCGGAATACGTAATCAATTCCACTATACAGCGTAATCAGCGCCGCAGACCAGACAGAGATATCGCGAAGCAGAATGAACGCGGAACTGTCGAAAGGTGCTTCCTTGCTGAGTGACAGCAGACAGAGCACGACTGCCACGCATTGCACCCCCATCTTGATTTTCCCGCTCCAGCTGGCGGAAAAATCGCGGCCGTGCATTTCCAGGTATCCCCGCAGGCTGGTGATGAACATTTCCCGGCCGATGATGATCAACACGAACCAGGCGTTGATTCCCGTATCGGGGCCGCGTTCCAGCAGAAAAATGAACGCACCACAAATGATGATTTTATCCACAAAGGGATCCAGAATCCGGCCCAGCGTGGTGACCTGATTGTATTTGCGGGCGAAATAGCCGTCCAGAAAATCGGTGGCTGCAGCCAGAATGAATAAAGCCGCAGAGGTTTTCCACCAGCCTTCCAGGTAAATAATGACGAACAGCACCAGCGAAAGCACCAGTCGACTGACGGTAATCAGATTTGGCAGATTCCAGATTTCCGGACCTAAGAGTTCAGTCCCGGTTTGCGGGGTCTCGCACTTGTTTTCCGCTGGTGAATTCATACTGTACAATGGTTTTCGTTAGCTAACGGGAGGATTAGAATCTGCACTCAGGACATATAATTGAAGATCAGAGGTGTACATCAGGAATATCTCCCGAGGGCCCGGGCTGCATTTTATCGAGTTAGGCAGGAAGTTGACAGGTCAGCCTGTTTGCTTTTATGGGGAATCAGCAATCGATTCATCTACGGGAAGTTCGCAGGCGACAAGCCTTGTATTGCTGCGGGCATAAACACGTGTTTCTGCATAAGCCGGATGAGCCCAGGTTTCTCCGATCAGACTGGTGCGGGCCAGTTCCCGATAGCCAGCCGGTGTCAGCTCTGCGAGAATCAAGGCACCGTCCGAATTCAGAATCAAAGCGCGCGAGGAATCGTTGAGCCAGACCAGCGTCGCCTGCGGGTTGCGACTGTTGCCGGGAGTCATCTGGTTATCATCGTCCCAGATTTTTTTGCCGGTAGCATATTCAAAACAGGTCAGTCCAAACTGTTTGTCCAGCAGGTAGGCATAACCGTCGCGGTACAGCGGTTGTGACATCAGGCCTCTTAACGTGCGGCGGTCTTCCCATTTGAGTTCCGCCTGCTCAGGCTTTTCTCCCAGCTGGATCGCCTTGGAACCTTCCCAGTAGCCGGCGACGAAGATCAGTCCTGCCTTTTCAATGGGACTGGCAATCGCCACGCCGTAGGTCACTTTATAGGGAACCGACCAGAAATGCGCCCCGCTCTGCGGGTCGACACTGTGAATGTGATTCGGCGACCAGACAATCAGCTGATCCTGCTGGTTGTGATGGATGAGCAGCGGCGTAGCATAACCGGCTTCGTCTTTCATAGAACGCCAGCGTTCTTTGCCTGTTTTGCGGTCGAGGGCGACAATAGCGGTTCCCGCTTCGGTTCCGCCCGGCATCAGAATGACCAGGTCATTGATGAGATAAGGAGCAGCGGCGTAGCCCCATTGCGGGACTTTTCCGCCGAAGTCGGTGACGAGCTGTTTTTTCCAGATGACATCGCCCGTATTCGCATCGAGGCAAAAGACATCGCCCATCGTTCCCAGTGTATAGACCCGATCATCCACCACTGTGGGGGCACACCGGGGACCGTTGCCGTAATCCAGTTTGTCATAGACGGCGGGGTAAGAATGTGACCAGAGCTGTTTACCGGTGATTGCATCGAAACAGAGGACACGTTCAATATTCTGACGGTCTGCCCGGTGACCGTGAATGCCGCTGGCTTTTTCCTGTTCTTCTGGTGAAGTCACCGGTCGATCCATGAGATAGAGTTTGCGGTGGGCGACTGAGATGCCGCCATAACCACCACCAATTTCGTGCTCCCAGAGTTTTTTCAATCCGGTTTCAGGCCAGCTGGTTTTGATCGGCGGTCCCTGCCAGGTGCCATCGCCGCGCGGGCCGCGCCATTGCGGCCATTCTTCGTATTGTTTTTTGGAGCTTTTCTGAT
>JAGQQP010000477.1 GCA_020426085.1 Planctomycetaceae bacterium
GGTGGTGGATCTGAGTGCCGACTACCGGCTGAGTGACCCTGCCGTTTATGAAAAATGGTATCATCACGTGCATATCGATCCGACGCGACTGGGAAGCACCGTGTATGGTCTCCCCGAATTGTGGGCGGAAAAGATTCCGGATGCCGACCTGATTGCCAACCCCGGCTGTTATACGAGCACCGCGATTCTGGGGCTGGCACCGCTGATGGCTGCTGGCCTGATTGAACCGACGGGCATCATCATTGACGCCAAGAGTGGCGTGAGCGGAGCAGGCCGAAACCCCAAGCTGGGAACCCTCTATCCGGAGTGTAATGAAAGTATCACCGCCTACGGCGTCGGGACACATCGACATACCCCCGAAATCGAAGAAGTATTGACCACCGTAGGCGGGAAAGAAGTGAAGGTGACTTTCACACCGCACCTGACGCCGATGAATCGGGGAATCCTGGCGACCATGTATCCTCGTCTGACCAAAGCCGCCAGCCGCGAAGAACTGCTGGAAGTGTATCGGTCTTATTATGAAGGGAAACCGTTCATTCGCATCGTGGAGGGAATTCCAGCGACGAAGAATGTCTCGGGGACCAATTACTGTGATATTTCGGTGCAATTTGCCGGCGATCAATTGATTGTGTTCTCCGCCACCGATAATTTGATCAAGGGGGCAGCCGGTGTTGCCGTCCAGAATTTCAATCTGATGGCTGGTTACCCGGAAACAACGGGCCTGATCGTCTGAAACAATTATTATCGCGAGGAGAAGCAGTTGACTGCTGACATGATTTTGCCCCGGGGATTTCGTTCTGCCGGTCTGGCCTGTGGAATTAAAGAAAAGAAAACGACCTTTGATTTAGCGCTGTTTGTCTCCGATGTGCCTTGTGCCGGAGCAGGCGTGTTTACGAAAAATCAGGTGTGTGGTGCACCGGTGAAAGTCTCGCGCGAACGGGTGCCCGGCGCTGCGCTGCGGGCAGTTGTGATCAACTCGGGCAATGCGAATGCCTGTACCGGAGAGCAGGGAATTGAAGATGCAAAATGGATGACCGGGCTGGTGGCTGCCGGTCTGGATGTGGCTGCGGAAAATGTGCTGGTCTGTTCGACGGGGATCATCGGTCGGTTTCTGCCTCGCACACCGCTTGAGGCCGGGATACCGGCAGCGATCGAACAACTGGGGGCAGACGCAGATTCATTTCTGAATGCGGCCCGGGGAATGATGACCACCGATACGGTTCCCAAGCAGGCGACGCGCGTTTTCAATGCCGGCGGTCAGGAGATTCGCGTGAGTGGCGTAGCGAAAGGGGCTGCGATGATTGCCCCTAACATGGCGACCATGTTATCGGTGATCATGACGGATGCCCCTCTGGATGCCACTCAAGCCGATCAGATGTTAAGGCACGCTGTTGATCGTAGTTTCAACTGTGTTTCTGTAGAAGGTCATACCAGCACCAGCGATACTGTGATTCTGCTCGCTAACGGTGCCTCCGGAGCAGATTCATTATCGGAAGCAGAGCTGACTCAGTTACAGACCGCGCTGGATGAAGTGGCGATGGAACTGGGACAGGCCATCATCCGGGATGCGGAAGGGGCCGACCACTTTGTGACGATTGAAGTTTCCGGGGCAGCAGAGCGGGCAGATGCGATGGAGATTGCCCGCACGATTGCCAACGATGCGCTGGTGAAAACAGCGATTGCCGGCTCCGATCCGAACTGGGGGCGAATTGTTTCTGCTACCGGGCGGACCAGTGTGAAACTGACAGAGCGGGACATCGTACTGCATATTAACGGTGCACTGATTTATGAGGACGGCAGGCCTGCCGACTATAACGAGCAGGATGTCTCGGACGGGATCCGACAGAATCGCGATGTATTGATCCAGGTTCGACTGCCATTTGGTGAGGAGCAGGTTGTATTCTGGACCAGCGATCTGACACAGGAATATGTGCGGTTGAACTCGGAATATACAACGTAATCGAACCGGCGATATCGGTAGAAAAAAAGAGCGGGAGTTTTCTTGAAAACTCCCGCTCCCGTTTTACCCTCAGCATGCTGGCCCGCGAATGGATGCTGAGGAAAAACTGATTCAGTCTACTGGAAAGCGATTACTTTTCAGTGACTTTGAATCCTTTTTCGAAGGCTTTGTCGTTGAAGATCAGTTTGATCTGAGCATCGCCTTCTGCCTTTGCTGCTTTACCTTTGCAGTTACCGCAGCAGAATTTGACTTCGGTACCAGCAACAGTCACAGCCTGTGCAGGATTGACTGGTTTGCCGGCGAAGGGGCAGTTCACCTGCTTGGCCTGTCCGGTGGCAACCAGTTGCATGTTGGCTTTGGCAGCAAACTTCTTGGGGTTGGCTTCGAAAGCTTTTTTGCAGTTTCCACAGCAGAGGCTGACGGTTCCGCCTTTATAAGCAACAGTCTGAGCAGGGTTGGCAGGTTTGCCAGCGACGGGGCAGACTGCTTTACCTTCTTCAGCTGCAAAGCTCTGACCAACAAAGGCAACGACTGCGGCTAAAGCAGCGATTGTGAATACTTGACGCATGGGTTTCTCCTTGAGAATTAAAAAATAGTGTCATTGTTACAAAATTGTACAGCACATATACGAAAGCAGGACCCGTTCCGGTTTTCCGCTGCAGGAATCAGGTTCGACAGCGGACAGCGCAAGCGTCAGGCCAGTGTGTAGACTGCTTGAGAACGGCGCTGGTCAATCTGGTTATGTATGAAAACTAGATTAACCAGAGACAGAAGTGCGCGCAAAACTCCCCTGAGGAGTAAGAGATTTCAGGAGGGCGCCGCTCAAAATTGCGTGAAACGGCAGGGCGAACAGAGTGAGTGAGCTGAGAGGTCAGGTCGATCGATTCAAACTGACTGCGTAACTGCTGCTCTAACTCGACTGTTTTTAGTGAAGTGGTTGCCGCTGTTTGTGAGAACGTCTGGTGACATTGACAATCCGGTTTCTGGCATTGAGTCTGCTTTTGTTTCGCAGGGGAATGTTTTTCCGTTGTGTCAGTAGTCCGACAGCAACAGGATTTTGTCTGGACCTGTTCACCAGAGGCCGATTTGCTGCAGCAACAGCTTTTTGCCTGGCTGGACTGTTCCTGACTGCACTCGCAACCCGAAACGGGGGCGGCTGGTATTACCAGGCAGGTCATCAGAATCAGAACAAGGAAACGGTACATAGACACTTTCTTCAATTGGGAAGAATCTGCAGTGCGAAACTCCTTCATTGTATTTTTATGAGTTTTGTTTCGCAAGTAGAATTTTAATTCTTTTCCGTCGTCTGCTTCTCAGCGGGTGCCTGCGGGGCTGCCTGCTTCTGGTCCCGGATTGCCAGTTCATCGGCATCGTACAGGCGAATTCTTGCATTATAAGTCAGAATTTCTACCATTTTCTGCCCATAATCGACATTCAGATCTCTGATATTGGAGTCGATTGGTGCATTCCAGGTGACCAGGCTGTCACCCGTCTGCTTGTCGATTGCCTGCAGATGAATGATGCTGGTCGACCGATTTCCCATGCGTTTGTAATCTCGCGACACCAGCAGGATGACAGGCAGCAGATTCTGCTGGTCGAGCACCAGGTGCTGTTTATCGATTTTCTGGTTCCAGAGTCGTTTTCCGGTCTGGCGATTAAAGGTGTAAAGCATCCCGTTGATGGGAATTGAGGGAATATTAACTGAAATAGAGTTATGTGAAGGCGAGTGGGCGGCAAAATAGATCTGTTCCTGATCGGCAACCAGATAAAAATTCTGATGATCTTTGAGCTCTGCCCGCGGGATGCCTTCCAGTTCTGAGCGTTTCCCCGTTCGGAGGTCAATGATCGACAATTGTCCTTTGGGACTCAGAACCGACAGAAAGTGGTGACTGAACAGTCCAAACTGGGAGTCCCGGGGGAAATCGAGCTTCCAGTGATATTCTTTTGACTGGGGGTGAAAACTGAAGAC
>JAGQQP010000478.1 GCA_020426085.1 Planctomycetaceae bacterium
GTCGAGGCAGTGAAAAAGCACCAGTCCGGGAAGTCGCAGCGAACGCCCCGAACCTGATTGATGGACTCAGAGGCGAATTTCATCTGAAAGATCCGAATGACGAAGGATCCCGCCGCCTGGCACTGGCAAACTGGATCATCAGCCCTCGCAACCCGCTCACCTGGCGTTCGATTGTGAATCGGGTCTGGCTCTATCATTTCGGGAAAGCCATCGTCGACACACCGAATGACTTTGGCAAAATGGGCGCCAAACCCACGCATCCCGAACTGCTCGATTACCTGGCCAGTCGCTTCCGCGATGAAGGCCAGTCCTTAAAACAACTGCACCGCTGGATCGTGCTTAGTACTGCTTATCAGCAGTCATCCCTCAGTAATGATAAAGGGAGTCAGCTTGACGGCGACAACCGTCTGCTCTGGCGGATGAATCGCCGCAAACTGGAAGCGGAAGCCATTCGCGATTCCGTCCTGCAGATCAGTGGAAAGCTGGACCTCGAAATGTATGGTCCGGGTGATCGACTCTTTGCACTGGAAAAACCACAGCATTCTCCCCACTATCTTTATCAGAAGTATGATCCCGCAACCGCAGATCGACATCGTCGCTCTATTTATCGCTTCATCGTTCGTTCGGTTCCCGATCCGTTCATGGAATCATTGGATTGTGCCGACCCTTCGCAGATTACTTCCAAACGCATTGAAACCCTGACGGCACTCCAGGCGCTCTCCCTGTTAAACGACCAGTTTATGATCAGTATGTCCCGGTTTTTTGCTGCCAGTCTTGAGATACACTCAGCCGACTTAACTACGCAAATCAACCGGGCCTTTCAAACGGCTCTGGGCAGAAGACCCGAACCGGATGAACTGAAACTGTTAAAGACCATCGGCGAGCAGCATGGACTGAAAAACGTCTGCCGACTGATTTTGAACAGCAACGAATTCATCTTTATCGATTAAACAAGCAGAAAGTGATCTCATGGATCGTCGAGAGTTTCTGATGTCAGCCGGCGGGGGACTGGGGGGAATTGCCCTGGCTTCGCTGCTGCAAAACGAACAACTGCTGGCAACTCCTCAGACCAGTACGCAGACGTTGCATCACCCGCCGAAAGCAAAGCGGGTAATCCAGCTCTACATGTCGGGTGCCGCCAGCCAGTGTGATACGTTCGACTATAAACCACTGCTCATCAAAGACAACGGAAACAACTGGGATCCGGGGGAACAGGTCCAGCTCTTCCAGTCGTCGCCTGGCAAAACGATGCAGGCCCCCTGGAAGTGGAAACAGTATGGTCAATCGGGTAAGTGGCTGAATGAATGCGTCGCACCGCTGGGAGACTGCGTCGACGATATGGCGTTCATTCACAACATGATCAGTAAATCGAACGTGCATGGCCCGGCAACCTTTATGCAGGCCACCGGTTTCATTCTGCCCGGCTTTCCCGGTATGGGCGCCTGGATCAGTTATGGACTCGGCAGCATGACGGACAACCTGCCCACATTTGTCGTACTACCCGACCCGCGCGGCTTTGCTCCCAATGGAGCCGCGAACTGGTCAGCCGGTTTTTTGCCTGCCAGTAATCAGGGCACCATGATTCGCCCGAATTCCCAAACACCCATCTCGAATTTGTTTCCCCCTGAGAATGACTTTGTCACACGAAAAAGCGATCGCGATGTTTTAACAGCTCTCAAGCAGCTCAATCAGAAACACGAACAGGAGCGCACAGGCGATTCGCGTCTGAATGCACGGATTCAATCTTATGAACTTGCAGCCAGGATGCAGCTGCAGGCACCGGAAGTTCTCGATCTTTCCGGGGAAACGAAAAGCACACTCCAGATGTACGGATTGGATTCCGTTGACTTTGAAGTGCAGGAAGGCATCAGCGAAGCCGCAGAGATCGCGTATTTCGGCAGAAACTGTCTGGTCGCCCGTCGCATGCTGGAGCAGGGGGTACGATTCGTGCAGATCTGGTCGGGAGCGGACAACGGTTTTCCACGTCGGAACTGGGACTCTCATGAAGATATCAAACGCGATCACTGGCCATTAGGGCGGGGCATGTCCATCGGGGCTGCCGCCTTGATCAAAGATCTGAAACAGCGAGGCATGCTCGACGATACCATCATTCTCTGGACAACCGAATTCGGGAGAATGCCCTGCAGTCAAGGCAGCAAAGGTCGCGACCACAATCCGTTTGTCTTCACCAACTGGCTGGCGGGAGGCGGTATCAAAGGAGGAACGACTTATGGGGAATCGGATCAATGGTCATTTAAACCTGCAGACCCGGCCAATCCGACAATGTGCTATGATGTGCATGCCACCATCCTGCATCAGCTGGGCATCGATCATGAAAAACTGACCTTCAGACATAACGGCATTGATCGTCGTCTGACTGATGTGCATGGTCACGTGATCAAAGAGATCATTTCATAATATTAAGTGACAGTCAGTTCGGCTGCACTTCAATTAATAAAAAACGAGTGACTGGTACAGAACCAGCCACTCGTTTGTTTTATTGCTTACAGTCAAGTCAGGACTTCGAGATTATTCGAAGTTACCTTTCGTGATCTGAGCATCCAGCCAGGGACCGGAGAATACCTCAGAAGGACGCAGTTCAACTGTTCCATCAGTGTATCCTGAACCAGTTCCGGAAGCCTGGAAACCAGGATTCAGGAAGCCGTCACCATTCAGGTCAACGATTGCTTTCACACTTCCGTCAGCCATCAGGATGTTGCAGATTTTGTTACGACCACGACCGTGCCATGCAAACCAGTCACGTGAATCCTGCAACCACAGGTTTCCGTCGACACCGGCAGTTCCAGTACGGTTCGGGTCTGGCAGTACAGCAGGAGTGGCATTGACCACATTGGTACCAGCAGGCATCAGAGCGATGGCAGTACCATCCCACATACCGGGACCGTCGTTAAACGATTCAGCCAGACGTTCGCCAGAATCCAGAAAACCCGGAATCGAGTGGCTCAATACCGCTTCGCCCACATCCCCAGGAGCTCCACAACCCATGAAGGAAACAGCAGAAGAGGCAACACGTGAAGAATCCAGACGACGGATCGTCAATGGTCCCAGTGAACCACCAAAACCTTTCAGACCAGATACGGTTACACCAGCACTGGTTTTTGCACCGGAACGTACGAGATACCAGCTGGATGCGTAGTTGGTTCCATAGCCGTCTTCCAACAGCTTGGCAACCTGAGACAGACGAGCAGCTGTTCCCTCTGTTCCACTGGTCCAGGTGGCACAAACACCTTCACTCAGACGGGAAAGAGGAGCAGAGTCTTTGTTACTGGTGTTAGCAACACCAATCATGTCGTTCAGTTTTTCAGATCCGAGTAATGTAGATGAAGGGCACAGCATCTTCTGAGGAAGACCGGCACCACTGTTAACCATGTCGGCTACCCAACCCCAGGTGTCAGGACATCCATCACGACGGAAGTCGTAGGCACCGGTACAATAACGACCGCTGGGGTCGGTAGAGGCAAATGAGTGCATGGAAAGACCGAACTGACGTAAGTTACTTTTGCACTGTGAAGACCGTGCAGATTCCCGAGCTGCGAATACTGCTGGAATCAGCAGAGCAGCCAGCAAAGCGATGATCGAGATCACCACCAGAAGTTCAATCAGAGTAAAACCTGATCGTTTCGTGTTATGAGCACGTAATTTTTGCATTGTGTTTCCTGTTTTTTTAAAAGATGTTTGACGGTTAAGCGAACAATGAAGGCTTAAATCACTTTAAATTTGATTCTGAAAGAAACAGGCCATCCCCATCAGCTTGGCACTGGATGTATGAAACTGAACTGCTCCCCCCCTTGATTTTTAAAGACTCACTCAGATTTTTTTGAAATTCTCTTTTCTTAAAACTCACTCACTTCGAATTCGAATTATCACATACCATCTGAAATTTACTTTGCCGGCTGTATTTCTCAGA
>JAGQQP010000479.1 GCA_020426085.1 Planctomycetaceae bacterium
TAACTCTTTGATGTCTTTCTTGACGGCTGCCAGATCGAGTTTCTGAAACTCCGCGGCGTAGTTGAAATCCTCGCCCATCGGATTACTCTTCTTCGAATTCTGATGCAGCATGTCCAGGTTCAGCTGGTTCGGCCACCAGTCCCCGTTCGACATGCTGCCTGCTGCCGTATGTCGCATGGCAGAATCTTTGGATCCTCCCATGACCGGACATTTGCTGAGGTCCTGTTTTTTGCCAGCCTGCTCCGCCGCCTCTTTCGTGAGGGGCGGGTGCGGTTGAGCGAACGCGGCTCCAGCAATGCAGAACACTGCACAGCTCGAAACGAAACGCTTAAAGTGAGTCTTCATGGTCATTTCTCTCCAGGAATGAGTAGTGATGCGGATGACGTACAACGTGAGATCATCCCACCTTGCTCTCTCATTATGGAGGCGAACGTCTAATAGATCCAATGCATTTTCAGCATGTGTATCATGCATGAAACGCATTGATTGATTGTGGTAAATCGTCGATCTCTGCCGAATAAAACATATCGACGTAAGCAATTATGACCAGACACCTTACAGACATTCCTGAAATACCAGTTTCACTCGGCGGACTCATTAGTTGAGTAATGGGAAGCCATTTGAAAAGGTCAGTTTCTACTTAAACCAGAGTTGATTTGAATGAAGACAGCGGACTCTAAAGCCTGACTAAAATAGTTTACCCCCGTGGTACAGCCGATAAGAATGTAGTGTCTTCACGACTGCTGCCGTGAGAATGGGCGACTTTTAACTAATTATTCTGTATATCTGCCCTGAGACACTTGCCCATGTCATGCCGCCTCTGTTAGTTCTGCAGACAATCAACTGGTTTCGCTCGCGTCCTGCTACACGTTCATTGACCAACAAAAACACAGATCTGAGACTTATGCTTGCTTATTTCGCTATTGTCGCTGGACTCGGTTTACTGATCTGGAGCTCGGACCGGTTTATCGAAGGTGCAGCAGTCACATCGAAGTATCTGGGCATGTCTCCCCTGTTGATTGGGATGGTGGTGGTCGGGTTCGGAACGTCGATGCCTGAACTGGTGGTCTCCGTCATTTCGGCAACGGGAGGAAATAGCGGCGTTGCGCTCGGGAATGCATACGGTTCCAACATTACCAATATCGCGCTGATCCTGGGAATGACCGCCCTGGTGAATCCGCTTACCGTGAACTCCAAAGTCCTCCGCAAGGAATTACCCGTTCTGACCGGTTGCACTCTGCTGGCTGCCTGGCAGGTCTGGGATGGAACAATCAGCCGCATGGATGCTGTCGTACTGCTGGCAGTTTTGCTGATGCTGATCGGCTGGTCGATCTGGCAAGGCCTCCTGCACCCCCGCGATGAGCTGGAAGCGGATATGGAACGCAAGCTGGCCAGTAATCCCCTGCCTATCCGCCGCGCGGTGATACGACTGCTTGTCGGGCTCACCACGCTTGTGATCAGTTCTCGAATTCTGGTCTGGGGTGCCGTCGAACTCGCACGTCGTTTCGGAGTGAGTGATCTGATGATCGGGTTGACGGTGGTCGCAATTGGTACCTCGCTGCCTGAACTGGCTTCCTCCATCATCGCCACCCGGAAAGGGGAACACGAGATTGCCGTCGGCAATGTGATCGGCTCCAACCTGTTCAACACGCTGGCCGTGGTTGGTTTAGCGGGCGTCATCCATCCGATTTCGGTTGAGCCGGAACTGTTCAACAGGGACATTCTGGTCATGCTGTGCCTGACCGTCTCGCTGTTCATACTGGGATATGGCTGGAAAGGCCCCGGACGGATCAACCGGATTGAGGGAGGCTTTCTCCTGGTCTGCTACATCAGTTATACCGGCTGGTTAATCCGGACGGCATTGATGTAAACATGACTGAAATTTGACAGCGACCTTTTTCTGTCTGGCGGTCATTTCAGGACTTTGCCAGATATTGATTCAGCATGTCAGTAAGGTCTTCTTCGTATTGGTAAAACTCAGAATCGAGGTCCTCAAGTTTCTCCATTTTCGAATCCTCGTCGATTTCTAATTGATTTTGTCTGCCATCAGAGGTTTTCGGTAATGAACCATGAAATGCAATTTCGATCGCCTGTTTGAGTAGTGTCGCTGTTATTGCTGCTCCAATCCTGGTGAGCGACTCCAAAGCGATCTCAGTCTGATCTCCAGCCGAATTCCAGAAATACTGATGGAACCCACCGTTATTGACTTCTGCCTCCAGCCACCAGATTGTGTAGATCATTTTCTCCTGGTCGCTTAATCCATTGATACCAATTTGATCACACTTCACTGAAACCATTTCAAAACTATCGGGATATTTCAGAACCATTGTCAGTCCTTTATCAAATTGACGTTGCGGTTTCAGATTTTACATTTATGTGAGAATCTGTCGATTCTCACATTTTACACCTGTCACATAGCTTTGTGTTACACTCCAATTTGTGAATCGAGACGTAACCGTTGACAGTAGAAAACAGCTTCAGCGTCAATTCAGAATTTGATAAACTCTGGAGCAACAGTAGACCGTTTAAAAATCGCCGATGACTTCCCCATCCTCGTGGTTGATCAGATTCTTCAACTTCTCAGCGGGGATGTCCGTTTTAATTTCGCGTACGGTTCCATCCGCGATCCCCGCCTGAAAGTGGTCCCCCTTGATGGTTCCCAGCGACTGGATCGGGTCATCCGGATTGAGAGTCAGGTCTTCCGGTTTCGTCCAGGGAACGGCTTTGTCCGCCCCTGCTCTGACATACAGGATCGTGTACTTTACCCCATCCGGGAAACTACTGAATTGAGGGCCTGGCCGATCCTCCTGAAAGGGCGTCCCAGGGCCGACAAAATGCATGATTGAAGTCATTCCGGGTTGCGTCACACCTTCACATTCATAAACATCCGGCATCAGTTTCAGCAGTTTGATATTATGCGGGCTGTCCCAGGGCTCATCCAGTTTGAACTGTTCATACAGGCTATGGGCATCCAGAGACGGCAGCAGATGCACGCGCCAGCTTAACAGCTGCTGCCCTTTCCTGAGATGCTTAGAGGCGGGGGGAAATCGTCGATGCGTATCGACGAACCTTAATAATCCAGACGAAACCTTTTTCATCTGAGCCAGATTTTTATCTGGAGCCTTCACGTTTAACGATCTGCGAACCCGGAGTGAGAGCTTGTCGATATCGACTTTAGCCCGATCGGCAGGATGAATGAGACTCCGCCAGGTCTCATCGTCGATATCCGATTTCAATAAACGGATTCGCGCATCGATAAAGGCAGTCGGAATGCCCAGCGGAGTCTTGCCGACCGATTTGGATGCGGAAGCCAGATCCAGTTCTCCCGGCTTCGTCCATTCCACCGCCTGATCGGGGCCCACTTCAACGAGAAAGACCGTGTTGGAAAATCCATCAATGATATCCCTCATCCTTCCTGTTGAACCGGCTGTAAACATGGAAGCCACCGCATTTGCCCCCCTGCCTCGGGACCGTCCGGCATTCTCCGGCGGTGCGACAATTTTGGGATCTTCAAATCCACGAAAGCGGGTCAGATTCGAACCGGTGGGTGTTTCGGGAGAACGGTAGATTGCAGGCATGTATTTGGCAGCCGCTTTATTGATCGGACTGTCCCAGGCTTCATCCAGCTTGAACCGCTGAAACAACACTTCTTCTCCCAGGTAAGGGAGCAGGTGCACGCGCCAGCTGACTTTCAAGCGCCCCTGACCATCATAGTAACGCTTGTAAATTTTGGGATCAGGCATAAACGCTTGATAGATTGCTGCCAGATTATGAAAGGCACCCGCAATTTTTCCCAAGGAATCTTCTACTGCCTGATACCGCTCATAGGACATCGTTGGCTGGGTGGCAACTTCTTTTGTCGGCTCTGCCTTGGCTACAGCTGGTGGCTCAGGCAGCTTTGAAGTGGCTGCGGCAACCGTCATT
>JAGQQP010000047.1 GCA_020426085.1 Planctomycetaceae bacterium
ATCATGTTCAATTTGAGCGATCCCAATATGATACTGACGGGAGTGTTACTCTTAACGGTTGCCTGGATGCTGCGAAAAAACTTTCGCTATCAGCATCAGGTGAGAAGCCGCAACCCTCTGGATGAAGCGCAGCAGGAGCTTTCCAGCCTGGAACAGAGCCAGTTCAACCGCCTCAATCAGCTGGAAATCAAGCTGTATGAATATGGCCGAGAAGTAGAATCACGGAGCGACGACCGCCTGCGTGTTCTTGATGAGCTGCTGCGGGAAGCCGATCAGGAAATCAACCGATTGCGTCAGCAGCTGGCGATCACACAACAGAAGCAGAATGACTCGGCTCAGGAGTCTGGCCCTGATATTCTCTTTTATGAAAAATCGCAGCCTCTTTCTGCCAGTGCGGAAAAACGTCTGATGATGGTTTATCTCAGCCAGGCCGGTTTCTCGGCTCAGGAAATCAGCAACTGTTTCCAATGCCCCCGCGAAGAAGTCGAACAGGTTCTGGCCGAAGACTGTCCCCCCGGCTCAGAAATCGCTTGAAGGTAGAGTTAAAGCCATCGCAGATCAACCGCTGATCAATTCGCCCACGGGAGAAGCATCAACGAGTCTGATCTCGTCCTGTTCCGATCGTGCCAGACAGCTACCCGGATTTAATCCGAGATGATGGTAGACCGTCGCGGTCAATTCAGAAGCATGCACCGGACGCTCGACAGGCGCACTGGCCCGGGCATCGCTGGCACCAATCACCTGGCCGCCGGGAGTTCCGCCGCCGGCAACGAGTGCAGACCAGACGTGTGGCCAGTGATCGCGGCCGCCGTGGGCATTCACCTGGGGCGTACGACCGAATTCTCCCGTAGCAATGACCAGCGTATCATCGAGTAAGCCTCGCGTTGAAAGATCGTCGAGTAACGTCGAGAGAGCTTTGTCAAACGCGGGTCCCAGTGAATCCCGATACTCGTAGACTTTACCGGAAGTCCCTGCACCGGTCCCGTGGCAGTCCCAGGTTAACTGCTGATGCAGATCATCAAACAGATTGACGACCACACACCGCGTTCCCCGTTCCACCAGCTGACGTGCCTGCAGTAACAGTTGACCAAAGCGATGCTTACCATACTGCTGCTGAATCGCCTTGGACTCTCCGGTAATTTCGATTTCAAATTCCGCCGAAGAAGCTCCGACTGCTGTCGCGGGTTCAAATTCTTCCCCCAGAAACGATGCCTGCTGTCCGCGATAGGTATTCACGCCGAGCGAAGTGACCTGGCGAGGTAACACGACAAACGGAGGGGCATCTCCACGAGGTCCCCACTGACGCGCAATGACGGAACCAAAGCAGGGATAATTCAATGCACCCCGTGACAGTCGTCCGGTCATGAGCAGTTGATGGCCGGTTTCGTGAATCGGTGCGGCATCGTGGTACACGGAACGGACAAGGGAAAACTGCCCCGTTCGCTGCGCCAACTGAGGAAACGCTTCACTCAGATAGACGCCGGGGATGGTAGTTGAGATTGCTTTGAGCGGCCCTCTGAATTCTGAGGGTGCCTCCGGCTTGGGATCGAAAGTTTCCAGCTGGCTGGCGCCGCCGGTCATCATGATGAAAATACAGTTTTTCTGAGAGCGGTCCCGCTGAGTGGCCGCCATCGCGGCGCGTTCTGCCATCGACAGCCCGACGAAGCTCAAACTGCCCACACGCAGGAAATCACGTCGTGAAACTTCCGATTGATTTTGCCTGGAACTCATAGTGTATATTACTCACTTCTTTTCAGTGTGATTCGACTTGATCGGGGTCACCTTATTATAACAGCCTTCCACTATAGTCGTAGAATTCCTCTCCGGAATTCAACCTGATTCTGGAACTTCCGCTACAAAAGGCAAAGTTTAGCGGATCTGGTTGATCTGAATTTGCGCCCCTTCGTTCAGGGGACAGGTTGTCCTCAATTCACAGAATCCACCGTAACCACATTCTGTGACTAGACTTGTCACCATTTCGACATCCTGACAGATGATGGACAGAGTCGGTCCCCACGAAGTTTGTGCGATTCCCCGAATTCCCCGGGAAATCAGTCTCTGTTCCAGTTCTGCCATCTGAGGATCAGCGAAGATTCCCCCCTGGGCGGGTTGGAAAAATTCGCCAACCACGTGCCCGAATTCGGTCAGTGCTGCAGTAAATTCTTCGAAATTATGGGTCAGGACAGCGGGTGCCAGCTGCATCAGCGCCAGGCGGCAGAGTTTTTCTGTGGTCGCGGTAGGCATGGGTCCGAGCTGCTGCATGGCATCGGCTTCAATGTAACCTGAGATTCCCGCACGATTTTCGGGAGTCACCAGGAGGATCTGCCAGTCTTCAGGGAAATCAGAGCGTACCACCAGCGGACTGATCTCATCAGCAGCCTGCTTGCCCCCTTCAATCAGGAAGCCGCCTGTTGTAAATCCATGAATGCCCAAAGCCGAGCGGGCACCACGCTGAACCCTCTGTGCCAGTTCTACAGCTGTCAATGAAGGTTCCTCTGACAACGATGCCAGTGCCTGCGCGACAGCCAGACTCAATTGTGTTCCGGAACCGAACCCGCAGTGCTGGGGGATTTCCGAATGCAGTTCCAGTTCATAGAACCGGCCCTGATACAGATCAGGCCGTTCCTTGCGGATTGCAGCAAGTGCCTCGCTGATTTTTTCAATATTACCGGGGCTGCCCTTTACACTGTCTGCACCGTCATTTGATTCTGTGACCGAGAGTTTCAGTTGCGGCTCCTGGATCATCAGACCAATGCCGCCAAACTCGCGTCCCACTTGAGGAGCGAGGGAGAGTAACCCCCAATGCAGACGACTTCCCGTCGTGATGTTCACTTCACGCGACATGAGAGATTCAGTTTCAGACTGAGTGAGTTCGATTTATAAACAGTGGTTTCATGACTGCGCTTCAGCATACGCTTTTGCAATGAATTCTTCCAGTAAACGGAACGCCGTCTGTTCATCCGGTCCTGCTGTTTTTCTGACAATTTCCGCCAGCGCCTGATATTGTGCCAGCAGATCGCTCTGTTCAATCAGGTGCGTGCGGGTAGCAAGAATGGCTGCTTCCAGGACTGCATGCTTCGCGCGATTCAAACCGAAATAGTCGCGAATACGACCATGATGGACGACGGTTGCCTGCATGACCGTGCGGGCTTCTGATTCATCAATGGATTCAATCTGAAATTCATACCAGCGACAGGCTGAAGCCAGCACACGGCCGGATACTTTCTCAGCGGGAAAGGTTTCCGGAATTTCCTGCAGTGTGCCGATTGCAGTTTTTGCCAGCAGCAAAACATCGTCGACCACGTGAAAAATGCCACACCGGGTTTCCTTCAGATTGCTGAAGGTGCGCGAGGTCTGAAAGGGGCGCAACACCAACTGTGTCATTCCCTGATCGACCTGGGGTCCCATGGGAGCGATATTCAGTTCTCCCAATTCATTTTGACTGGTGACAATTCCTTCCAGAATCATGCCTGCCGCTTCCTGAAGTATTTCGAATTCCCAACAACAAGCCTGTATCATAGGCGAGATTCTATGACTTTGGAACCAGTGACGGGTCTGAAAGTAGAGCCCGGCTGCAGATCAGCTCAACGGTGGGCATTTCATACTATCAGCGAGTGAAGCCGACATAGAAACTGAAGACCTGTGTCTGGTCGAATGTTTCTTTCGCCAGTGGCACAGAGAAGTCGAGAGCGACAGGAACAGGTCCCATAGCAGGCACCGTCAATCGCAGACCGGCACCGACGGAAACACGGAACTGGTCCAGAGAGACATCTTCTTCCACGGTACCGAAGTCACTGAAGAAGACCATCTGAATCATTTCGTCGGCTGTAATCGGCACCATGTACTGAGCACTACCCAGGAAGCTCCAGCGACCACCGATGGCGACGCCGTACTGGCGGGGTGTCACACCACGAAATTCGAAACCGCGGAAGGTCTGGAAACCACCGGCATAGTATCGTTCGAAGACAGGGGTGTCAGAATCCGTCCAGCCCAGTGAGGCACTCAATGAAAGAATGTGACGTCCGCCACCATCAGGTCGTTTATAGATGGTAAAGTACTGACTGGCGTTCGTTTCCAGGCGGCTGTAATCGAAATCACCGACAGCCTGCTCGGCAGCAAATTCCAGAATATGACCTTCGGCAGGCAGGAATGCCGCGTCGCGAGTATCATGAGTGGCTGACAGTCGGAATGTGTTGAGCAGATTGTTGCCCACAGATTGTTGTACAATGGGAGGAGTGGGGATACGTGGATTTTTCAGGTCTACATTTTCCAGTCGGAACTGACCGTTAACAGACCATTCCTGTGTCAGCTGTCGCCCCAGATTGAGTCGCATTCCAACACGCTCTTCATCCCAGTCTGTATAGAACCGGGTAAAGTAAAATCCACTGACGCCCAGGCTGAAGTTCGTATCCAGGAAATAGGGATCGGTCCAGTTCACCAGATATCGGCTGACCTGATCACCGGGAACAGCTTCCGCACGGAAACGCTGTCCGCCACCGCGCCAGGCGGTACCGTCCAGAATGTCTTCCATACTGCGTGGTGGCCTGAGAATATCGAAGTTTTCTTCCTGCAGAACGATCGAACCTACGACCCCTGCATCACTGTTTACACCAACGCCGAACATCAGACGGCCGGTACGACTTTCGGAAGCGTACACATCCAGATCGACCCAGCCTGGCTGTTGTTGCGGAAACTCGGTTCCCATGGGATCACCCAGAGGACTGTTGCCGAACAAAGGATTCAAAGGTTCGGGAATACCATTGTCGTAATTCTGACCACGGAACACCTCCTGAGTACGCTGCTGTTCATGAATGATGCCGTCATCATAAATCACTCCCTGATCGAACTTCTGATCAAGCTCGTAATTCTGACCACGCACGACATCGTCCCGCCGGACTTCAGCCAGTTCGCGCTGGGGATCAACGCGGGTCACATTAATTCGAGGTCCATTCTGTGGTCCGGTCTGGAAGACTTTGTTACCTTCAATGCGCCGTTTACTCTTGGTGATCAGTCGCTGATTCGCGAGATCGCCGGGCGCAACCATCAGGGGATTGGTTAAGACAGAACTTTTAGTACGAGGGTTGTCCCCGGAGATATGCGGTGTAATTTTGCGGATGCGATAGGGTTTGTCTTCGCTGATCTGATAAACGAGATCGACTTCACCCGGTGCTTCCAGAAAACGGGGAACGGGATTCACTTTGGCAAACAGGTGTCCGAGCTCGCCATATTTGACGGTCAGTTGATCCACATCCTTCGAGAGCGTGCGACTGTTAAAATACTCGCCGGAAGCCAGATGGATGTTATCGCGGATTTCATCTTCCGAAAAGATGCGGTTCCCTTCAATCAGGATGTCCCGAATCTTGTATCGTTTTCCTTCGTTGACGGTATATTCAATCTGAACGTGAGAACGTTCTTTATTGAAACCGATCTTCTCGTCAATTTTCACATCGAAGAAACCCAGGCTGTTGTAATACTGTTTGAGGGCAACCAGATCGTCTTCAACGGTAGTAGGATCAAATTTACCCCCGAAAACACCCATACCCAATGGTGCTTTTTTGGTAAGGAGCTTTGTTTTCAAGACACCATCACTGACGAATTTGTTACCGTTGAACTTGATACCTGTGACGATGACTTTGGGGCCTTCTTTGATTTCAAAGATGACCTGACGATCCTCGGGGTCGCCCCCTTTCAGTAGATTGATTTCGGCAAAGCGGTAACCACGTTCGACATACAGTTGTTTAATGCGCTGTACTGATTCCTGATTAGCAGAGACATCAAACGGTGAACCAACTTTCAAACCAGTGGTTGCTTCCAGTCGTTTGGTTTTCACTTTTTTATTACCACGAAATTCGACCTTTTCCACGATCGGTCGTTCTTTGACTTTGAAGACCAGTACCAGTCCCTGCTCGGTATTTCGATAGACGGGTTGCACACTGGAGAACCAGCGGGTGGCAAACAACAGTCGAACATCTTCCAGAACCTGATCACGGGTGGCAGGTCGACCGCGTTGAATTTTTGTTTTCTGTAAAATCGCCAGAGCGGGAATCGAGTGATTGCCTTCCACCTGGATATCAAAAATCGGATCATTTAAAGAGAACGATTTCTTAGCTGGTTCCTGAGCGCAGGCTGTGTTGATCAACGGAATCATTCCGTTGAAACAGTCTCCGAACAATGTAAGCTGTACCAGGATCAGGCATAGAGCCAATCGAAATGCGTTTCCGCATCTGGTGTCAGACAAGACACCTCTTATCATGTCGAATCCAATTGTAATATTTACGAGAAAAGATATGAGGTTCACTCAATTGTGACAGGATGGAATTCACGTTGTTTCAAGCCCTGTGATCTCAGAGAGGATTTGAGAAAAGGGAGTGTAAGACAGGAAAGTTACCCTCAGGTTAATTGTGGGTTGCGTAGAAATAACGGAAAAGCAAAACAGCCGCAAGATGAGTTTTTCATTGACATTCAGAATTACTGAGATCGTTTGAAAAAAACGCTCTGCAGAAGATTGCAGCTTGTAAGTCTTACAAAACCGGACGGTTTTTGAGTTGTTTTACGTAAGAATTACAGACAATACGGCAGGAAGGTTGTGTGGTTTGCGGGCGGAATTATTCAGCCGTCGACTGCAGGTGGCAGGCCACGCAAGACAGAACCACACTATTGACGGACGATTTTTCCATGCGGGTAGAAGGACTGGCGCTCTCGTCCCGCCGCGCAATCCAGAGACAGGATTGTTTTCCCTGCGGTACTCCAGCTGCGCCGGTTATTGATTTTTCCGGAACATCCAGCGAGATCCCCCAACCCATCAGAATACCGGCCATAAGAATCAGGGCGGCATTCACCAGGCGTTTGTGATTCGACTTGAGAGAAACTGGTCTGTCTGCCTTCCGGTTGACGCCTGTTTCTGCAGTCAGTCGTGTGGCAGCCTGTTCAGCCATCCGCACGGTTTCGGCTGAGAGAAATGGTTTTCCTGCAGCGGGAAATGCGGGCAGTGCATTATGGTCAGCGGTCTGTTGCATCTCGGAGTAGAGGTCCGTTAACTCATCCGTCTCAGAAGATTCGTCCAGAATCTGTTGGAACGAACTGAGCGCAGGCGCCAGTGTTTCCTGCATCTGCCGACAACGTGGACACATCTGCAGATGCCATTGCAGTTCTTCACACTGATGGTCTGTAGGATGGGTGATCAGTTCAAATGCTTCGTCACAGTTCATGAGACATCTCCTTCCGAAGCTGTATCTTCAGAAAAACGATGAGCCAGTTGAAGCAGCCCGTTTTTCACACGAATTTTTGCTGCTGATAAACTGCAGTCCATTGTTAATGCGATTTCCGTAAATTTCATACCACCAAAAAAACGTAACCGCAGTGAATCGGCCTGAACTTCAGGCAGTTCTGCGAGATACATCGTCAACAGTTCAAACTGTTCTGTTTTCAAAACCGCCTGCAGAGGAGTTTCTGAGGAACTGGGTTCCGGTATCACCGTCTCTTCCGAGGTACTGAAAGAAGAACGTACTACTTCACGTGGTTGACGTATCTGTTGTTTAAAATGCCGCCGGCACAGGTTCAGAAAAATTGTCCAGAGCCAGGTCGAAAAGGCAAAGGATGGGTTATAGGAATTCCTGGCAGCAAAAGCCGCGAGGAACGCTTCCTGCACCAGGTCTTCGGCAGCGACCTGCCGACCGTATTTACTCCAGGCAAATTTCAAAAGTCGCTCCCGGTAGCGCATGACCAGCGCATCGAACAGGAGAAAATCGCCTGCACAAACGCGTTTCATGATCTCGGCATCATTCAGATTTTGATTCATCTGGGTTCGCAGCCATCGGATAAAATGTCTGGAGAAATACCTGTTTCAATCAGGATAAATTTAGTTCGGGAGTACAATTCTAGCTGCTGCAGACAAGTCAATGCAACCGGAACCTGTAGTTCCGAGGCATTTTGCTGCCAGGAATCAAGACTGTAGATCGACACCAATCTGATAGATTTCTTCCGTATCGAGCAGCAGATCATTGGATTCAAACAGCTTCTGGATGGCGGCTTTGTGAATCTTCATTTTCGTCCCGCCGACACCAATAGCTCCATAACAGAGAATTCCGTCCCGATCGGTCGCTTTATCCATCACATCGACTTCTTCAATACCCGCGGGGGGAACTGCATTGAGGTCGATGACCACCTTGAGCTGTTTCATCGGTTTCCAGCAGGCGGCAGGCAGCAGTTTGACTCCGGCTGCTCCGGCGGAAATGATAAGACTGGTATCATGGTTGGCGGCTTCGATCTGTTTATGATCTTTCAGTGCCAGCGGAGTCAGTTGCGCCCCGTCGACAATCCGGGCGATCGCATCACAGCTCGCCTGCGCGCGTTCTACGGAGCGAGAAGCAATAATCACCTTTGCGCCCCGTTTTGCCAGCAGTTGTGCGGCTCTCAGGCCAACGGGACCGGTTCCTCCCAGCACCAGGGCAGTCGTCTCGGAAAAGTCGAGATGTTTTCCTGCTGCAAGGACCGCAGCGGCTGCGGTTGTGTTGGAACCGTTCGAATCCATCATGACGGAGACCCGCATAGGTCCGAAAAAAGTGTCCTGGATTTTCTGAAACAGATTTTCTCCGGAATGCACATCACCGCCACCCACAAAAAGAGCTGTATTGTTTAACTCTTTGGGCCCCCGTGTAAATATCGCGCCATGCACGAGTGGTTCCACATTCACGGGAGAAACATCGCTGTAGCTCATTAATTCGTCGACGCCGGCATCCACGGCGACGACTCGGTCAAATGTGCTGGCGTGCGCATCGGTATCCAGCTGAATCAGTATTTTTTTCATGTGAAATCTCAATCACTCTATCAATTCAGAAACGGTCCAAAGAAATACCCCTGTTCCGGAAGAACAGGGGTATGTATTCAATTTCGCCATCCCTACTGTCTGGTTCAGCCAGCGTAGAAGGGGTGAGTTGCTTCACTCTTCTTGGCAATCATTTCATCAGCAGAAGGCTCGTTCTTCATAGCACGAGCGATGGCTTCTTTGGTTGCTTCATAATTGTAATCGAAGATTTTCTTATCGTCGTCCGCTTCCCAGTGGATGAAGACGCCACAGACAATAACGAGATCTTCGCATTGATCTTTAGGAATCACGCCGGCTTCAACACTGTCTGCGACGGCTTTCGCGACGGCATATTGAGCGGGACCGAACATCTGCACGGCCTGTTTTGCACCTTTGATGGTGACTTTGGTGACCATCACGGTTGCTGGCTTCACTGCCAGGTTTGGTGACAAGACAGCCAACAGGTTACTATGACCCATTTTCTGGCTGGACAGAGCGTTTGCAAAAGCTGCACCGACAGGACCGGATTTGTCACCAATCAACAAATCGATATGAGCAACTTCATTACCTTCACCCACAAGTGACTCACCGACAAACATTGACATTCTTCGTTCTCCATTTCTTATCAGGTTCACATAGTTATGCTGTTAGCACAATTAAAAACGGATCACGAATACCGCAGTCCAGATAGGGACGGCGAAACAAACTATTCAA
Source organism: Planctomycetaceae bacterium (assembly GCA_020426085.1). Taxonomy (GTDB): domain Bacteria; phylum Planctomycetota; class Planctomycetia; order Planctomycetales; family Planctomycetaceae; genus Gimesia. The sequence goes on from JAGQQP010000047.1 coordinate 9,518, forward strand.
GCCTGATTCACCTTGGATCATTCGTAGCCTCTAACAAGTAATAACAATTTAAGAAGAGGATTGCCAGTAAACCGCTGGTAATCACTCTAAATCCTCATAAAATTGTCGTGTTACTCCACCGGTACTCTCTCAGATGCATAGAAAAAAACAGTGAATTTTCCTGGAAAAACTTCTGTACTGATCGTTGGCGCCAGTACGCGGGCGGCTGCCTGTTCTGCTATCCGTGCCGGCTTTCAGCCTGTCTGTGCAGATCAGTTTGCAGACAGGGATCTACGCGCAGTCACAGAGGTCATTTTTAAAATAGACGACAGCAATCACTGGCTGGAAGAGATTTTGAAACGGGAACCACAAGACTGGATCTACACCGGCGCACTGGAAAACCGGCCGGAACTCATTCAACAGATCAATCGACGTCATACGCTGCAGGGAAACGCAGGAGAATCGCTAAAAAAAGTGCGCGATCCATTTATTCTGCAGGAGCTGCTCGCCAATCAATCAATCCCATTCGCCCCCTGTCTGCCTGCCGATGCACCTACTCCCCCTCGGGAACTCTGGCTTTCTAAACCCCTCCTGAGTGCCGCCGGTCAGGGAATCCGTTTCGCAGGGGAACACGTAATCGATCCAGCCGACTCTGCGCACTATTACCTGCAGCAGTATCAGCCTGGAATCCCTCTGTCTGCCCTGTTTCTCGCTGATCGAGACTGTTGCGTGCTGGTGGGTACCGCGGTGCAATTGATTGGAAATCTGGCCCTGCAGGCTGCCGGGTTTCAGTTTTGTGGAGGTATGACATTATCTCCCGTGCCAGCGGAATGGCGTCATATGCTGGAGAAACTGGGACAAAATGTCGCGCGCGAATGTCAGCTCAGAGGACTGTTTGGCTGCGATCTGATCTGGAATCCGGACCAGCAACCGGGATTATGGCTGACCGAAGTAAATCCCCGTTACACTGCTTTGACTGAACTGTTTGAACTGCAATATCAGTTGCCTCTGCTGCGGTGGCATTTTGCCGCCTGTCGCTCCCGGGAAGAGTCTTCGCGAGCTACAGAATACTCCGTCGCGGAACTGATTCAGCTACTGAAAACCAGAGAGAAACAGCATTTATCACCTGTTTCCAAGGGAATTTTCTATGCACCGACGGATCTGCCTGCCCCTGAACTGGACTTCGAATCTTTTAACGCACAAGAAGCCTGGCAGATTCCCGCTTTCGCGGATATCCCTGATCCGGGAGCTATCATTCCGGCCGGGACTCCTGTCTGCACACTTTTTGGGACTGGCTCCGACCGTGAAAGCTGCCTGACTTCACTGGCAGATCAAATTCTCAACTATCAGCGGCAGATTCAGCCTGAGCTGACGAGGGATCTGAGCAGGCAGGAACTCTGTAACATGCTCTGGCCGCAAAAGGAATCGGAAAAACTGTTTTTTCCAGGTTTTTTCTCAAGCAGGAATGTATGAGGTTCGTTTCTTGAAGATTGAACTGAATGGTTATAAAATCCAGTTTAGAACTGGCGTTCCCGAGGACGACATATAATTCACAGACGAAGTTTTCGTCTGGTTTTTCACGCAACATGAAGGAATAATTTCGGACCGATGCCCAAGTCAACAGATATCAAAATTGTTGAGGCAAAATTTTCAACTGAAGAAGTCCCCTTCCGGACCCCCCTCAAATTTGGCGGTCGGGTGATGGACAGCAGCGTTCTGTTGAATGTGGAAGTCATCGTTGAAACGCGCAATGGTAAACAGGGTATCGGAATCGGCAGTATGCCGGCAGGCAACATCTGGGCCTGGCCATCCGCTGTCGTCAGTCCGGAAGAGTCGCTGAAAGCGATGATCGAGTTTCTGGAAGAAGCGGTCGAGATCGCTAATATCTGTCCGGAAGTTGCACACCCGATCGATCTGATGTATCACATCTCGGCCGAATACCATTTCATGGCCAAGAAGCTTTCCAAACGACTCGGTCTGGCCGAAGAAATTCCGGATCTGGCACAACTGGTCGCATCGAGCCCACTGGATGCAGCGATCCATGACGGCTTCGGACGCGCGAACCATATCAACAGCTACAACGGTCTCTCTGCAGAATACATGAACCACGATCTGGCCGAGTACCTCGACGATCAATTCAAAGGGGAATATCTGGATCAGTACACACTGCGCGATCCCAAACCGACACTGCCGCTGTATCACCTGGTCGGTGCCTTAGACCCGATCACAGAAGCGGACATCACCGAACGTGTTAACGACGGCCTGCCTGAAACGCTGGGTGAATGGATCAAAGCTGACGGCCTGACGCATCTGAAAATCAAACTCTCCGGCGATAACCTGGACTGGGATATCAGTCGCGTCATCGCTGTCGAGAATGAAGCCGTCAAAGCACAAGGAGAGCGCGGACAGGATTCGTGGGTTTACTCTCTCGATTTCAATGAGAAGTGTGAGAACGTGGATTACGTACTCGAATTCCTCAACAAAATTCGCAAGCAGACACCGGCCGCCTTTGATCGCGTCCAATACATCGAACAGCCTACCAACCGCGATCTGAAAGCCAACCCGGAAAACAAAATGCACGAAGCGGCTAAAATCAAACCGGTTGTGATCGACGAATCGCTGGTCGATTATGAATCGCTGCTGCTCAGTCGCGATCTGGGTTATTCAGGCGTGGCTTTGAAAGCCTGCAAGGGACAGACAGAATCGCTCTTCCTGGGGGCCGCTGCTCAGAAGTTTGATATGTTCCTCTGCGTGCAGGACCTGACCTGCTGCGGTTATTCATTCCTGCATTCTGCCAGCCTGGCGGCACGCATTCCCACAATTGCTGCCATTGAAGGCAACGGTCGTCAGTACTGTCCCGGCCCGAATAAGAAGTGGAAACGCTCTTATCCCGGCATGTTCAATATCACCGATGGTACCGTGAAGACAGCAGAACTGAACGGTGACGGACTGGGCTTTTAAAACCCGGTTTCGGTTAACGGCATCGTACCTTACCAGATATTGTTGCGCTGCTGGTACGCCTGGAAGTTGAAGAACGCGAACAGCGCGAACATGATTCCCGCATAGCGCTGCTGGTGTGTGAAGAAATATGCGGCCAGACCGCCGGCCACAACCATCGAGATCTGCATCGCCAGCACATCGCCGCGCGAACGTTTCACTGTTTTACAGATATCTTCACAGATATGGCCGCCATCCAAAGGTAATACCGGCGCGAGGTTGATTAACCCCCAGATCAGGTTGATGAACAACAGGTCGTGAAAGGCCATGCCGATATAAAATCGAGCCTGCTCACTGAAACCATCCCAGACACCATATCGGACTGAGATATATCTGAAAAAAAGCACGGCCCCATACAGCCCGAATCCGGCCATGGGGCCTGCCGCCGAAATAATGATAGAACGTTGTGTGGTCAGCCCGGAATAAGGCTGATAAATCGCCAGCCCCCCAAAGTGATAGAGCACAATCTCGGGGGGCCAGCCAAAATATTTGGCCATGACAGCATGTCCCAGTTCGTGCATCAGGATCGAAACGAAAACGCAGGCAATCCAGATAATAGTGATTTTCGGATCATCGGGATACCAGCCCATAAACGCTGCCATCACCCAGAACAGAGGATGAACGCGCACCGGGATGCCAAACAAGGAAAAACGCAAATCAAATTCGGTGGGAGAAACATTTCCCAGCATCTGCTCAACTTTCTGTTTGTATATCTATCTGTTTCTGGCGCAGATCATGTTCGTATCAACAGGATCGTGTCAGCTTATCTGTTATTATGTGAGAATGCACTCCCACGAAAGATCGAGAATTGATCGCACTGTAGCCGGGTCTGTCAATCGAAGCAATTGCAGTTCATGTAGTGAGTTTCAGCGCTATCTACTGCCCGACTGGTCCCTTTAGTTTACTAAACTTTTATCCTGATAGAAAATAGTGGCATTGGCCAGATTCACAAGACTTAACATTGACGCATCTCACGAAAAGGCTACGATTTGCAGACAGAATGGGCAGTGGGTCGCACAAGTTCTGACTCTGACTGAATCTTGACCGATGACTCAGAGTTCTGCGGGGATACCCCGTGGGAGAAGGATTGACCATGCAACGACACTTGAAGTGTCGCTACGATAGACGCTTATCGTAGCAACACTTCGTCACAGGATCGGTTGTGCGGCCCGCTGGCCATTTTTTTAGGCATTGCTGATGCCTTCAAATCGAAACGGAATGACTGCAGGTTTTCTCAATGGGTTTATTTGATTTCTTACGACGGATCTTTTTCGGTTCTCCCCCGAGCCAGACTGTCTCGCCAGTAGAGTCCGCGCCTGCCCCGGAAGCGGCCCTCCCGCGACAGCCCCGACGCAAAACCACACTGGAACCGTTACGCTACAGCAGC
>JAGQQP010000480.1 GCA_020426085.1 Planctomycetaceae bacterium
GACTTTCGTCCTGCGTGACCTAGACTTCACCAAATATATCGCGCGACAGTTTCACATCTCATCAGAATGCATTGACAGGTTTTCAGCGCATGGGCTATTCAATCACTCAGGCGACCCCGAGTGACGATCAGGAAGAACTGATTTCCCTGATTAATCGGAATTTTAAGAAAACCAACTCTCAGTGGTTTAACTGGTCTCACCGTCAAAATCCATTCGGTGAGAACTATTGCTGGCTCGCGCATGAAGAATCAGCGGGAAAGCTGATTGGCTCAACCGGTTTGCTGGCACGTCGCATGTGTTATGATGGCAAACCATTTGCTGTGGGCCAGGCAGAATCGATCAATATCGATGTAGAACACCGCTCTGCTCAGGCCGCTTTGAAATTACAACGGGCTCTTATCGCGCACCTGCCCGATACAGATTTCAATTTTGTGTATGGCATGACTGATACTGCGACTGCTGTATTCAAGCGTTGCCGTTATCAACAGGTGGGAACGTTCCGGCACTGGGTTAAACCGATTCGTACGGAATACAAATTCAAAGAGAGAATCTCCTCACCACTACTCAGAAAAGGAGTTTCCTGTCTGGCTGATCTCGGCTTACGTCTTTATTCACAGGAGACGCGGACATTTTTGCCACATCAGAACAAAATCAATTTTGATGCCCCGATTGATGAACGCTTTGAAGCTCTGTTTCGAGAGCATTCTGAAGGTCTGGTGATGGTTGAGCGGACGCGTGAGTTTCTGGAATGGCGTTTTCGACAGGAACCCAGTACCCGTTTCCAGATCATGACTCTGGAAGACCGCAACCAGCGCCTGCTGGGATATATGGTGTTTGTGCTGGGAGAGACGGGACGCGGTGGTGATTATGCTGCGGGCATTCAGGATTTTTTCTATCGCGATCTGAAATCACTCCGACTGATGATGACCGCATTCAGCGGTTACTGTCGTCAGATTGGGATGGAAACCATTGTGATCAGCTACTTCGGACGAGAAGAAGTTTCGAAGCTGCTGGCCCGCTTTGGTTTTTTCCAGAGGCACTCACAGACAAACGTGTTTGTGTATGCCAATCCGGCTTACCCGGATTTCTCTCTCGAACCTTTACTTGACCCGAATCGCTGGCATCTGACCAATGCAGAACTGCTTTCCTGAACTGGCCCTGGTTTTGAAGTTTCCTGCTTCAATTACTGTGCACCACGCTGTTGCCGACTCTGCTCCCGGGCGATTAACTCTGCTGCCGCTGACGACCCGGTATTGAAATTGGCGGTCGCAAGAGTGGGAATTCCGTATCCATACCCTTTAAGGGGGTTGAACCAGATTTCGCGTCCGGAATAGGGATCCAGGCAGTAGGTGTAACCATCGATTGAGACGAAGAGTTGTTCATCATCCACCAGGATCGCCAGGTAATTGGAACGTCCTTTGGGGGATTTCCACGACCAGAGCAGGTTCCCCGTATCCCGGTTTAGCGCGACCACCCGTGAATTGAAACTGACGAACAGCAGATCGCTGATCTCCAGTTCGTTTGCTGATTGAGCAGGATGCGCTGCATACTCATTGTCATCCAGAAAACCACCGCTCATGTAGATCTGCCTGGTGTTGAACAATTGTGGGGAAAAATCGACATTATTACAAACCGAAGGCCTGTAATGCCTTATTGGATAGGACGAATTACAGGTTTGCCGGCTGTCTTTTCTTTGTCCAGTTTTCCCGGTCCGAGTGAGGGGTCGATGGCAACAGCGCGTTCGTAATCTTCTGCCGCTTTTTCATGTTCGCCACGCTCTTTGTATGATTTCGATCGCATCAGGTAGGCTTTGGCGACGATTTCATCAATCCGTTTGGCGCGTTCGAAGTCTCGCAGTGCGTGTTCCACATCTCCCTGTTTCATAAACGCGTCGCCTCGAATGGAATATGCTTCGGGTTGAGGCTGAATTTTGATCGCCCGGGAACATTCCTGGATGCAGCGATCCAGCTTGTTTTCTTCTAAATAAAGTGCGCCGCGAATATAATAACCGCGGCCTGTATCCTGCGTGAGCTCGACGATTTTGGCGTAATCCTTCATCGCCTGTTCGCGCATGTCTGACGCCAGATAGAACTGAGCACGCTCCAGGATTAACTCGGTGTCTTCGGGGGCTTTGGCAAGTCGTTCGTTAAGTCCAGCCAGCTTCTGCAGCCAGACGATTTTTTCGGCATCAGCTTTCTCTTTCTCAGGTTGATTTGCCAGCTGATAGACGGCCATTCGCTGCCGGTAAAATTTCAGACTGTTCGGGCTGAGTTCGATGGCTTTAGAAAAATCAGCGATGGCTTTGTCGTACTCTTTACGTTTCTTCCAGACCAGGCCCCGGTTATCGTAAGCGTTCAAATATTCAGGGTTCCGCCGAAGTACTTTGTCCAGAACTTCTAATGCTTTGTCCGTTTCATTCAGATTCATTAAAGCGAATCCAAGGTTGTTCATTGCATCGATACTGTCTGGTTTGATTTCCAGAACCCGTTCGAAATCTGCACGGGCTTCCTTCAGCTTACCGGTTGTCGCAAACAGGAGCCCGCGATTGTTTAACGCTGAATGACTGTCAGGCTTGTACTCGATGGCTTTCGTAAAATCTTTTACTGCGAGTTCAGCACCACCGCGTGTCATGAAAAACAGAGCGCGTGTGTAATAGTATTGTGCGTTCTGGGGGCTCATCTCAATTGCTTTGGTCAGATCGACGATGGCGCTAGCGTCCTGTTTTAAATCGGCCCAGGCACTACCTCGATGAAAAAAGTATCTGGAAACCTGGGGATTCAATTTGATCGCCATGGTCAGTTCCTGGGTCGACTCTGCCAGCTTGCCCTGCTTCTGGTATGCCATTCCGCGCAAGTAGAATTCTTCCGCTTTCTGAATTGCTGCAGCATCGACGTTGAGCTGGGAAGGGGATGTAGCTGCTGTGGTTGGCTTTTGCTGTGTTTTTGATTCCGATTTCGCGGGTTCTGGTTGAGCGACCGCTGCAGTCTGAGCCGTTGCTTTGGCCGTGTTCTCTGGCTTAACTGCTTGCTGTGAAGCTGGTTGCGACTCAGAACCACAACCACTGAAAAGCGATAAACCGACTAGCATCCCTGCAATCTGACGATTCATTTTTTATATCACCTACTTTGTGTATCCGCACTTTTTGCATAAAATGCAATTAATTGACCGAAGGCTTGTAAATCGACATCCAAAATCTGTCAATCCCAATTGATTTTTCGCTTTTTTCATCAATAGACGTTGAGCCCGGGATCTTTTACAATCCGGGAGCCCACTCAAAGGTCTATCAGCGGTTTTATCTTATAAGGAATAAACAACTTGCAATTACCACGTAACCCAACCAGAGAAGTGAGAATTGGTACAGTTACGATTGGAAACGCGCATCCAATCGCCGTTCAAAGTATGACTGCTACCAAGACCAGCAACATCGACGCGACCGTTGCCCAGATTCACTCGCTCGAACAGGCGGGGGCGGATATCGTGAGAATTGCAGTCGATAATAAGCGGGAAGCAGCTGCATTAATCGAAATCCGTAAGCAGACCACTGTGCCGCTGACGGTCGATCTGCAGGAAAATTATCGCCTGGCGGAAGTGATTGCACCGTATGTCAACAAGCTGCGATATAACCCGGGGCACCTGTATCACCATGAGCCGGAAAAAGCCTGGCAGGAAAAAGTCCGTTTCATCGCCGAAGTCGCAAAAGACAATGACTGTGCGATACGCGTAGGGGTGAATTGTGGATCTGTCGATCCGGCCAAGCTGGAAAAGTATGATCCGCATGATTCCATCTCACCCATGCTGGAGAGCGCGCTGGATCATTGTGAATTTCTGGAATCGATTGACTTCACGCGGTTCTGCGTTTCGCTGAAAGATTCTGATCCTGCGAAAGTGATTGAAGTTAACACCCGGTTTGCGGCCAAACGGC
>JAGQQP010000481.1 GCA_020426085.1 Planctomycetaceae bacterium
ACTCAAGCGGTCGTGCTTCAACTGGTTGCATCTCTCTGGTCACGACGGCAATCAGCTGTGTGGTGATGCCGGGGCCTGCGATTTTCAGAACGGCGAGGCGGTCCTTTCCGAGGTTGGAAATCTGGAAGCGACCTTCGCTGTCTGTTTTGAACGTGGCGGGGATGCCTGGAGTGTTCGCGGTAATGTAAGAATCAGCTGGAAACTGGCCCGCCATAGATTGGTAGCTGTCCTGCAGAATATGATTTTCATATGCTGGTAACAGACCCTGCTTGCGAAGTTCGGGCAACTCCTGCAGCCAGCGATCGACGGCTCCCTTTTCCGTGTTCCAGAGTGAGACCAGCGACACCGTCACTCCCGCCAGACCCCTCCCTGTCTGGTTCACCAGTTGACCACGGATGGGATGCGTATGTTCTTCAAGTGTGAATTGCAGTGGTTTGCCCTCTGTTTCCTCCAGGGTGGAAATCCAGGCGGACGCGTGTCCCGGCGCTGTGGCCAGAAGAATGGTACCAGGGTTGGAACCGGGAGGACTTTTCCGAATTTTGCGGTCGCGCTGATAACGGGTCCATCCGTCGTTAAAAGTTACACGAAACTGCCCGTCTGCCTTCGTGCTGACTTGAGCCAGTGACTGATGAGTTGGAACGAAAACGTTCACACCTGCATTCAATTGCCGCGCACTCGAATGTATGACATTGATCGTGGCGCCCTCAATCGGTTGCCCCTCTGCATCGACCACCCTGCCTGTGTAGCGGAATTCCTGGTCTGCAGGGGCACTGTCTGTTTTTGTTTTGTCAGTGACGGCTGTCTTTTTAACGGACACGTCAGAGGTCTTCGGTTTGGTCGAAGCTGTTTTCTGAGGTGCCTGCGCCGGCGGATCGGATTTGACAGATTCAGCAACCGCCATTGAGACCGTGCCGGCAGCGGCAGTGACTGAGATGACCGCTGACACAACGACTATCAATGACCATGCAGGCAGACTCAGTTGCGTCACCCGGCTGCGGCGTTCATCCAACAGTCCGGCGACACGCTGTTCCAGTTTCCAGCGCGCGGTAAATAATCCGACCGCACCTGAATACGCACGCGGAGACTTCAGAAGTTGAGACATCGTCAATAGTGTGAGACTGTATGAGGAAGCGTCGGCCACTGTCAGCACGTAGTTGTCGCAGACTTCCTCTCGAGATTGTGCCACCTGGCGATTTAACAAACCGACCAGCGGGTGCAGCCAGAACAGAGCCCGAATGAGATTCTGCAGCAGCACTACAATCTGATCGCCTCGCACAATGTGTGCCAGTTCGTGAATCAGAACGTTTCGAAGTTGCTCGGTATTGATCTGATCCGGCAGCGTTTCCGGTAAAATGATTCCCGGCGAACGGATGCCCGCAGCCACAGGACCGGAGACCTGATTGGAAAACAACAGTCTCGGAAGTGTTCGTCTGCCTGGGTTCAGTGCTGTCCAGGATTGATGCAGTAGCTCTGTCAGGTCCTCACGAGTATTTTCGTTGGCGGTTCGTAACAGCTTTGACAACCGGAACCAGTTCACCGCGAACTGAATCAGCAGTATCAGCGATACGCCGGCCCAGATCAACAGGAGCAGGGATAATGCAGGACGGAATAAACTGTCACCCGGAAGGAAAGAGGCTGTCGACGCTGATTGAAACGTCGGCTGATCTGGTTCACCAGCTTTTTGAGATGTCGCGTGTTGACCGGTATCCTGAACCAGACTGTCACTTTCAGCGGTATTGTATGCGGAGGGAGACGTTGCCTGGGAGTCGACGTTCAAAGTGGTTTCAGAAATAGAGAGATCAGGGGCTGGTGCTGCTGTCTGTGACTCCTGAGAGGCCGATGCAACTGGATCTGGCGTGCGAACTTTCACGGGAATAATCAACAGACTGAGATTTGTTGACTGCAGCACAGCAGCTACGATCGGACAGAGACAGACCAGAAAGAGTGCCGAACAGAGCATGCCATAACGGGCGGCTGGTGAACGTCGCAGGAAAAGCCCCGCCAGTATCGCGCACAGTGCTATGCAGCTGGTCTGAATCAGAACATTGAACATCCAGAGCAGGGTCTGGTCTGTGGGCATCCCGAGTAAGACATTCATTGTTGATTCTTCCTCCGCTGTCCCGACTGTTTTTGTTTTGCCTCTGCCTGTTCAATCATGGAGCGGATGCGCCTGGTCTCGGCTGCGGTCAGGCCACGGTATTCGATTAATGCGGTGACCAGATCTTCCGGGGACCCGGCGAAAAGTCGGTCGACCATCTGGCTGACACGCATCCCGAGTGAAACTGTTTTGGGACGCGCCGCCGAATACACAAAAGTGCGTCCCTGTGTGCGATGCTGCAACCAGCCCCGTTCTTCGAGCCGCACCATCATGGTCAGTACGGTGTTTCTCGCGAGATTCCGTTTTGCCTCCAGCAGGTCCCGTACCTCGGACACAGTGACTTCCCCTTCCGCCCAGACGATTTCCATCAGTTCTCGTTGGGCAGGGGTGAGCGGAGCAGATTCAGCAGCTGACATAACGTTGTTCCCTAACGATTCAAATGGATTGGAGCCGGCAGTCGTGTATGACTACATTCAGTAGGCAATATAACTACAAACTGTAGTTGATACAAGTTTTTTCTACCGATGACTCACATTTCCAGTCAGATTCCTGGTCACCAAGACGGTTGACGATGATTTCATCTTAGGGTGTCTGGGATGGCTGGGTTTGTGTCCGTTTGTAAGCTGCTCAAAACGGGTAATTTTGCACCGGGTTGTGTCACTCTGTAAGACCTCAAATCGTGAGTTGCTGTAAAGCCGTCGAAGTAGTGCTGACGATAAACAGGGTATTCATAGAGATTCGCTTTGTGGTCACTTTGATCACAGTTTTCCCTGCGTGCTCCGCGGAAGAAATGAATACCCACAGAAATTCTCTGTCGTCACGATTTGAGTGAAAAGACCCGATGAAACTGCTGCGTCTGTTTTTGATCGCCCTGATAATGCAACCGTGCCCCGTCTGCTGGGGACACGGTGTGTCCGCGATCAGCGAATGGGGGCATGCTGAACCAGAGCAGGAAGTCTGTGATGCCATTCGACCTGCGTGCTGCTCTCAAACCTGTCATCGGCACGATCTCCATGAGTCCCGGGAACATCACGAACAGCACGATTGTCCCTGTGCCTGCCATATTTCTGAAATCGTATTTGCGCAAACCACACCCGCCGTGAATCTCCGCAGCATGGTGACCACCCCCGGACTGCTGCCGGTAGAAGATCATATTTCGGGCCGCATGGCCGTTTTAAATACAACCGTCGCCGATACTTCTCACGCACCACTGACGGTCCCGCTGCGCCTATAGATTTTCTTCCGGGCTCGCAGCCCACTGCCTTGATTCAGAGTGCTGTTCTGCGACTGGTATAAAGATTGCGTCAGACAGCCAGTTCGATCAGTGATATCCCACTCCAGCCTGTTTCGGCTCATTAATTCACTGTGGGATATCCATTTGAAATAAATACAAATCATTAATACAAAACAGGGGAATCTTCACATGTTCACACGTTCGAATTTCATTTCGTTCAAAAATAATCGTTTACAGTTGTGCGTTGTCTGTGCTTTCGCGATGGCGCTGACATCGGTCAGCTCTGCCCAGGAAGTTCAGAAGATTGCTTCACTCAGCAAAGTGGAAACTTCGCGTGCTGCGGCTGCCAAAGAGAATAAATACACGTTCATCATGTTCTGGAAAAACCAGGACGATGCTACCAAAGCCATGTGGAGCACATTACAGCAGAACCTGTCCGGCAAAACAGATACAACGACCTTTGTCGCTGTGAACACTACCGATCCTGCGGAAGCCCGGCTTGTTGAAGAGTATGGCGTTTCCCGAGCACCGATGCCGTTAACACTGGCCGTGGCTCCCAATGGTGCGATCACCGGTTCTTTCGTGAAACA
>JAGQQP010000482.1 GCA_020426085.1 Planctomycetaceae bacterium
GGATCTCTTCCCGGGGAAAGGGAACCGAAACGAGAAACGGTTTTCTGTCGTAAAGCGTGTTGCCATCTGCGTCTCGCATTGCACTGGCAGTCTGTGTGACGAGAGAATCTCCAGTCAGGATAACCTTTGCACGGCTGATGACATTGGGGACTGGTTTGAGGGCCCAGGTTGTCTGTTTTCGCTGACGGTCCACAAAGATAGCCCCATACAGGAGCCATCCGCTGCCGTCCGGGCTCCAGGTAAGTTTACTACCCGAATAGCCAGGACTACTGAAGGCATCGTACAGATCACCCGGGAAAAATAATTCGTTGACGACGGATCCATCTTTCAGATTGAGCGTCCAGAGTGACGTTCCATTCAAATCCTGCATCAATAATGCCAACTCTTTTCCATCATCTGATATTGCTTTATCAGTCACACTGAGGGAAGTCGAAACGATATTACCAGGGTCGGCAGCCTTAAGGGGCTCGATTAATTCAAGTTTTTTAACCAGTTCCAGTGACGATAAATCATAGACAGTTATGGTTTGAAAACTGACTGAGATTAGATATTTGCCGCCGGGGGTGATTTGATAATTGTAAGTATTGAAGTCATTGGAGTTTGAATTGAGCAGCACCTCTTTAATCAGTTTTCCCGACTTGAAATCCCATGATTTTAAAATTGAGGTAAAGGAGTTATTTTCTTTTTTTAATGTTTTATAAATTACAGTGGACGTCCCGCTGAATTGAAAACCGTTTACGTTCGCTCCGGCGGTACCAGCCTCCCACTCTGAAAACAGTTTACCGGTAGAAACATCAAAAACAGCCAGTTTAGCGATTTTCGTTTCACGTTCCTTCGCCGTCGTTAACAGATACTTTCCATCAGGACTGAGTTGCGTAGCCAGGTCATAGAAATGCTCTTTGTCGGGCAACTCGATTTTTACAGCATTCACTTTCTGACCGGTAGCCAGGTTCCAGACGGAAATCAAAGGGAACTTTTGCCCTTCAGCTTTCAATCCAATGAAGGGGCTATGAATATAGGGGGTAACAAAATTCTCATCCTGATCTTCGAGATCAATGGAAAGCTGGGGATCGGCTGCCCAGTCAGTAGCAATACGGGGTGGGTCCACCAGGGAAACCCAGGCACCAGATGTTGCGGCGTTGGCTCCCGAGTTTGCAGCGCCCGCGTTTCCTGCATCTCCATTACCGGCCACGTTATTCTGTCCGGGATCTTTACCTTTCAGCAGCAGGAATCCCAGGCCGATGATGACGACCAGACCGACTCCGGCAGCGATTGCAATCAAGGGCGTGTTAGATCCACTTTTGGATTTCGATTTCTGTTTCGAAGGGCCGGCATTTTTTTTGCGCCGGGGACGTACTGGATCAATGTATTCTTCCTCAAAATCTTCGTCATCTCCAGCTGAGGGAACACGCATTCTGCTGCCGCAGGACTTACACTTCAGAGTCTGGCCCGCTCTGTCGTCACGTACTTTGTATTCCTGAAAACAGGTTTCGCAGTCAAATTTGATCATGCTGAATTCTCTGGCTGATAATAATGAGAGCACTTGAATAGTGTGTTTTGTGGACAAATGCGATTATGGGACATTCCATCGTGAACTCAAGAGTAAAATCGAAAATGAAAGCACTTCCTGCTGTCTGTTTCTGTAAGTGATTCAGGCATCCTGCAAAATCGGCGAGAGACATACTGACCAGATTCGACTTGACGCCAGCGCGCCGCTGCCGAGGATACGCGTTAATATGAGTCGCGCGCGTGCCCAGTTAACAGAGCACCGAAACACGCGACAGTTGTTCCGGATCTTCACCATAAAACAGCCACTTTTTTCCAGATAATCAGTTTGCAAAACAGCATCTGTTCCCAATGTATGCCTGCGGGTCGCCACACATCGCACTCTTTCGCCACTGCACCACCACAGCTCATACCAGCATCGTCCTCCTGTCAACAAACATCGCCACCCGATTCTGTTCATCCCCCTTGACCTCCCCACGACTCTAAATAAGATTTTGCTTCGATCAATGAACACTGGCTAATCCTGGTAGCAGCGATTACAAATGACTCATTAGAGAATAAAACAGGGAAACCATCCATCACTCTAACGAGTTTCCCATTCTGAAATGCCACATCGTAATTTCGTACTGTTCGTGGTAGTAAAAACATTTCACACTGTGCCTGCACTTCCAGGTACAACTTACATTTCATTTTATCCCAATACCGCTTTTCAACCTCAGATGAATAATCAGAACCAGTTGGTAAAAATCGCTCAAAACTGGGATTGCACTGTTTATCGTAAAACGATAAAAGTTCGCCGTCTTACATTAAAACCCTTTGGAAAGGATTCCTGAGATGGCTCGAAAAGATCGTACCACTGTCGTTTGTCGTATTCTGTACTACGGGTGTGCGCTGTCACTCTGGCTGCTGCCCGCAGTTCTGCTCTGGGTCTGGTTTTGTGCCGACCTGATTGCTGCACAAAACGGGATGATCCCCGTCAAAGCCATTCCCTTTCCGCTGCTCGTTTCGACGAAAGTGGGGATGGTTCTCATCACGCTTCTGCTGTTGGCACCAACATACTGGGGGCTGTTTGCCTTACGTCGTTTTCTCAAAGCCTGTTGTGCCGAAGATTATCTGGGCGCGCAAAACAGCCGCCTGCTCAAACGCTTTGCCCTTGGTCTGATGGGGACGGCCATCTTATCTCCCGTCTGTGGTGCGGTTCTGAGTGTGTTACTGACGATGCATAATCCACCCGGACAGAGAATGCTGGCGATCAGTCTCGGTTCGAATCAGATCATCCTGGCGGGAGTCGGCGGCCTGATCTTTCTGCTGGCGAACCTGTTAAAGCGGGCCAGTCTGATCGCAGAAGAACATGCCCAGATCATTTAACCGCTGGTCGAATCTTAAAGATTCAGTTATAGTGGAACACGAGAACGAAACCGCTTCGGAAAGTAGATCAAGATATCATGCAAATCTGTATTACCCTGGATGTGATGCTGGCCCGACGGAAAGTAACCTCGCGCGATCTCGCGAAGCACGTCGGGATAACCGAACAGAATCTGTCCCTGTTAAAATCGGGAAAAGTCAAAGGGATTCGCTTTGCGACCCTTGAAAAAATCTGTGAGTTCCTGGAATGCCAGCCGGGGGATATTCTGCAGTACGCAACAGAGGAAGAAGAACAACAGGAAACACCAGGCCAGGCAGCCTGATCAGGAGAGAGAGTCGTGAAAGTACATGGTGTGCTGGAAACAGCAATTTATGTTGATGATCTGCAGGTTGCCATCGACTTTTATCAGCGGCTGTTCGAATTTGAAATCATGGCAGAAGACCAGCGGTTTTGTGCCATGAATGCCGGCGACCGCAGTGTGTTCCTCATCTTCAAACGGGGCGCAACGCACACTGCCGCTCATCTGGAAGGGGGCGTGATTCCTCCGCATGACGGAGACGGCCCCGTCCATTTCGCCTTCGCGATTGAGCGCGACGACTTTGAACAATGGGAAGAACGACTGGTAGCCGCCGGTGTGGAAATCGAAAGTCGGGTCAGCTGGCCGCGCGGCGGAGAGAGCCTTTACTTCCGCGATCCCGACAATCATGTCCTCGAACTCGCGACTCCCGGCATCTGGCCCATCTATTGAGGACCGTAAAGTCGATGTTAATGGAAGCACGAAAGCCCCGAAATTAGTTACTGGATTTTCATTGTGCTGAAGTATTCCGAGGGTGGTCCCGAATGTAATTCGGGATTGCCGCAGGCAACAGGAACTGGCAGAACTCGCACTCCTGTGTTTCAAGGGGTTCCTCATCCTCTGAGAAAAAGTAAAAGTTACACCTGTCTGGATGGAATGTGTGAGCTGCGATCTCCGTCACCACAATTAACTGGTTCTTCAGAATTCTAAAACCCGGTCAACTCACCCATCTATTGAACCTTGA
>JAGQQP010000483.1 GCA_020426085.1 Planctomycetaceae bacterium
TCTGAATTTAGAAAAGCCGTTGACTCAGGCGATTGCTTTTGTGGACGTGACTCAGGCAGGCAACGTGCAGTTGAAACTGAATTCAGTGAAAGGACTCAAGGTCTGGCAGAACGGATCACCGCTTCCGGTCGAGGAATCGACGCAACTGGTTCTGCCGACCGGTCGCAGTCAGTTGACGTTTGAAGTAGATCGCAGCCTGCGCGGCGATCTGGGGTTACGCGTCGAATTCCAGAAAGCCAGTGTATCCCCCGAGGGCCGCTTCAAAGTGGTGGGCGGGCCCTGAGGGAAGTCTGGCTTACTTCAATCCTGTTGCGTGGTACGTTTGAGCCATTCACCACAGAGTTTCGGCCAGCCTGAAACAGGGTTTTCGGAAGGACGCATTCCGTATCCGTGTCCCCCTTTGGCATAGAGGTGCAGTTCGGCATCGACTTTCGCGTCTTTCAGATCGCGGGTGTAGTTGAAGGCACTGTCGACCAGGCGGCGGTCATCGAGAGTCTGTACGATAAACGCGGGAGGCGTTTTCGCATCGACTTTGATCTCGGGGGCGGACTGTTTCTTATCGTCGTCTTTATAGATGTAAGCGGGGTAGATGAGGACCGTGAAATCAGGTCGACAGCTGAGCTGGTCTGCTTCGTCAATCGCTGCGTAATTGCGTTTCTCGTAGTTCGTAGAGAGATTGGCAGCCAGATGACCGCCGGCGGAAAAACCGAGTACGCCGACTTCATTCGGGTTGATGCCCCACTCTTTGGCTTTGCTGCGGACAATACCCATGGCGCGTTGTGCATCTTTGAGAGCTGCCTCACGCTGGTTGCCGGGCACCGTGTATTTGACAACGACGGCATGAATGCCGAGCGAATTCAGCCACTCGGCAATCTCGGTTCCTTCCAGGTCATACGCGAGAATATTGTATCCACCACCAGGGAAGATCACGACGGCAGGAGCATTCGGTTTGGCATCGGGGGCTTTATAGAATTCAATCGCCGGGCGATTGACTTTGGTAATCCGAATGATGTTGCTGTATTTGATTTCGTCGTCACTTTTATCCAGCAGCGGTCGATCCGGCCAGATGGCGACGCTTTCTGTTGGTTCAGGAGTTTCAATGGGTGCTGCTGCGAGTGAAAACAGAGCGAATACAGTAAGGCAAAGATATTTCATCATGGTGGACTCCGAACAGCTGGGTCTGACGATTATTTGAATTGAAAACGAATCTACTCTACGAAATGATAACCTGCGGTAAAGAATGATTAAAGCAGTCAGAAATCGGAATTTCGGGAGAAGATAGAGTTAATTTCAAGATGCCGAAAAAACGTTCTTGCATTTTTTCGAGAATTCATCAGACTTGATTTTGAGATCCTTTCTATTGGGGCATGTCTTTTCAAGTATGTTTTCTTTCTGTGACTGAAACAGATGATGCATAAACTGAAACGGGAAACAGTTCTCTATCTGGTCATTGCAATTTTCATCGGCGCGATTGTGGGTGTGGGGACATTTACCTTTGGTTATGCCAAAGGAGCCTCGTATCTCAAAGCAGATTCACAATCATGCGCGAACTGTCATGTCATGCAGGGACACTTCGACGCGTGGGTAAAGTCATCTCACGGAAAATTTGCTGCCTGCAATGACTGTCATTCTCCCCATGACAGTGCCGCTTCTGCTTACTACTGCAAAGCCCGCAATGGCTTCTTCCACTCTCTGGCTTTTACAACTGGTGATTTTGAAGAGAATCTGCGCATCACTGATTATAACCGGCGGGTTACCGAACAGGCTTGTCGGAAATGCCACGCGGATCTGGTGCATCAGATCGATATTCGAGCGGTTGGTGAATCAAAACAATCGGAAGCGGAGAATCTGGAGTCGAATGCCTGTATCCGCTGCCACTCAACGGTAGGGCATGATACCTGAGTCTCAACAGATCAGAAGCGAATCAAACTGACTGGATTAAAGTATGAATCAGAAAAAAACGATTTCGTTTTCGACTCTATTGCTCGTAGCGATACTTTCGGCTGTCATCTGCTTCGGCATGGTGCTGCTGCTGACGAATATCTTTGAACGTCAGCAGGAAGCTCGAACGACTGTTTTGAAAGTGGTTGATGTGGACGATAACACATCCGATCCTGCGGTGTGGGGACAAAACTTTCCGCTGCAGTATGATGACTATCTGAAGACTGCTGATATGATTCAGACAACCTATGGAGGGAGCGAAGCCATTCCCCGGACTCCCACCGATGAAGATCCCCGAGACCTGGTTTCCCGCAGCAAACTGGAAAGTATTCCGCAATTGAAACGCCTCTGGGCAGGTTATGCTTTTTCCAAAGACTACCGGGAAAAACGGGGGCATGCCTATATGCTGAACGACCAGATTTATACAGAGCGCCAGAAAGTCGGACAGCCGGGAACCTGTATTCATTGCCATGCATCGACGTACGTTGTGATGAAGGAGTTGGGTAAGGGAGACCTCCTGGCCGGCTTTGAAAAACTGAATTCCATGCCTTACATGGAGGCCAAAGAACATGTAAAGCATCCGGTAGCCTGCATCGACTGCCACGAGCCGGAAACGATGGCACTTAGGATTACACGACCTGCTTTCATGGAAGGCATCGCGGCTTACAAGAAATCTCAAGGCGTTGAAGATTACGATGTCAATCGCGATGCGACGCGACAGGAGATGCGGTCGTATGTTTGTGGTCAATGTCACGTCGAGTACTATTTCAAAGGGGATGAGAAACGCCTGACTTATCCATGGACGCAGGGACTGACAGTGGACGCAGCGTATGCCCATTATGAGGATACGGGATTTAAGGACTGGACTCATGCGGAGACCGGAGCACCCATGTTGAAGGCCCAGCATCCGGAATTTGAACTCTGGTCACAGGGAATCCATTCCCGGGCCGGTGTGGCGTGTGCTGACTGTCATATGGCTTACAAACGAGTGGGGGCCATGAAGATCAGCGATCATCATATTCGCAGCCCTTTGCTGAATGTGAATGCCGCCTGTGGAACGTGTCATAAAACCGGAGATCAGGAAATGATTGCACGTACTGAAAATATCCAGGCTCGTCATCAGAAGCTGGTGAAAACTGCCCTGGATGCAGTGGTCGAGCTGATTGAAGATATCAAATCCGCTGAAAAGCAGGGGGTGAGTGAGGAAAAAATCAAAGCCGCTCAACAGTGGCAGCGTAAGGCCACATTCTACGTGGACTATGTGGAAGCAGAAAATTCCTCGGGATTTCATGCGGGTCAGGAAGCAGCACGGATTCTGGCGGAATCAATCGATTATTCACGCAAGGGGCAGAATGCACTGCAAGAATAAGGACTCTTGCGAAGCATCGAATTGGGTGCTCCAGGTCGAAATTGCTAATTTTCTTGATCCCTGATTGCTGTCAGGTTAGGATTAGGGTACTGCTACTTACCGCGATCAGAGCCATCTGAATTCGCAGTCCTGCTCACCTGAAATCCGGAAAGCCTTCCTCATGCATCGTTTTTTGCTCTGTCTTGCTTTTGTGTTCAGCCACTGTCTGACTTTAATTGCTGCGGAACCTGCTCAATCGGAATCGACCGAATGGAAGGCAGGAGCTGCTTCTGCCAGAATCACTCCCGAAAAACCCTTGCGAATGGCAGGCTACGCCGGGCGAAAAGAACCTTCGGAAGGGACCGAGCAGGATCTGTTTGCCAAAGCATTGGCGGTCGAAGATGCAGCAGGGAACCGGGCTGTTTTTCTGACGCTGGACCTGATTGGAGTGACCGAGCAGTTGCGGGCGGATGTGACCAGTCAGGTTCAGGAACAATTTCAATTGCCGCCTCAGTCGTTGCTGATGAATGCCTCACATACACACTGTGGTCCCGCCTATAGTCGGGACGATGCGAAAGAATATTATGATGTTCTTGTTCCCTCACTCGTAAAAACT
>JAGQQP010000484.1 GCA_020426085.1 Planctomycetaceae bacterium
GTGCCAATGACTTTAAAGCCGCTTTCGAAGCAGAATAAGCGGCGAGACCAGGAAAGCCCACCTGCGTCAGAAAGGTTGTGATAAAAATGATGGCTGCCTTCTCATTGAGCACAGGTAGAAATGTGCGAACCGTCTGCAAGGCCCCATGAAAATTCACATCAAATGTTTCGTTAATTGCTTCGCGAGTTGAATCTTCGATTGGAATTACACGAGCCAGCCCCGCATTGGGCACCAGAATATCAACGCGGCCGAACCGCCGTTCGGTGGCAGTTGACAACCGGTTCAGGTCGGAAGCGCTGGTGACATCACCGTCTACAACAAGCGTGCGGGCGGGAAAACGAGCTTCCAGTTCTTCCAGAAGTTCCACTCGCCGGGCAAACGCGACGACCTTGGCCCCTTCGTTCAGATAGAACTCAGCGATGGCATGACCGATTCCACTGCTCGCTCCTGTAACCACAGCAACTTTGTTAAACAAACAGTCGGACATAGATCTCCCCTGCTCCTAAACTGGATCCAGTTTTACCGTAGCATCTTCAGATTCAAAAATAACAGCAGCGATCAGCTATAACAGTTCCGAAATGAATCTGCAAGCGGGAGCTATTCCTGAACCCGTTCCCGGTATAACCAACATGTGCCAGGCCGATTGGAAGGGGCAGAATATCGAAGGGAGCTAAATTCAATGCAATTCGCTTTAGTGTATCAGAATGAATTCATTCGAATTCAGATAAGCCCAGTAGACGTCCTGGTAGCTCTGTTGAACGGCAGTTTGTGGAGGGACATTTTGGGAAGTCAGATAACGTGTTCGCTCTTTCACCAGACGCTTTAACTCCGCAAGTTCTTTCGTTGAGGGGTAACGCGTCAAAGCAGCAAGACTCATTTTTTTTATTCTGTTGTCAGGGCTGCGTTCTTTCAACACCGAAGCAAGAATGCTTCCTTCCTGTTTCACATCCAGACTGTTTTTCACCAGCGAGCCATTCATCATGGTTAAAGCCTGGGTGATTGTCCCGTCAAAAGTGGTTGTTTCATCATTCTCTTCATTTTCATGCGTGTAGACAAACTGCTGCAACCACTGATCGCGCTTTTGCATCTTATTCCATGCGTTAGAATAATCAGTCACAACCAGAGCAGGATTAGCCGTCACTTGCAACGAGTCATATAACTGCTCTGCAGTCATTTGTTTGACGTACATACGACTGAAATTAGGGGTGCTGCCATCATCCGGATTATCAGACTGGTTATGAGCAACAAATTGACTGCTCAGACGATAGGCGTCTGAAAGACAGATCCATTCAATCAATTGTTTAATATCATATCCACTGTCAACAAACTGGTGAGCCAGCTCGTTTAACAGTTCGGGATGTGTTGGCGAATTATGATAACCCATGTCATCAATGGGTCTGGTAAACCCATAACCGAAAAAGTGAGCCCACATGCGATTGACCATCGCTCGAGCCAGCTGCTGGTTATCTCCTGAGGTCATCAGTTTTGCCAGCTCCTGCCTTCGGTTGACATTGGGAGCATCAGAAACTTTAACGCCGGCAAATTTAGGATATGCAGGCTGCATCAGTCCCTGACGCGTCTCGTAAAAAGTTGTCCCCCCTTTGGGAAGAGAAACGAGGGCCAGTTGAGTCGCCTGCTTTTCTCCGGACTTTGCCGGCATTTTTTTACGAACCACTTTTGTCTGTTTAAAGAAACTGTTGATTTCCCAGAACTGGCTTTGTGTGGCATCGTTAAACGGGTGATTATGACATTGGGTACATTGAATCTGCGTTCCCAGAAACAGACGTGTCGTGATCGCGGTTGCCGGCACCGCTTCGTTATTCAGGTGTGCCAGCAGAAAATTAGTCGCCCCATTGGTATCGGCGTCACCTTCAGCGGAAACCAGATCAAAAACGATATCGTTCCAGGAACGGTTATCTGCAAAACTCTGAACCAGGAAATCCTGTAGAGCCCGCCGATTAATATTGCGCGTAGTCGTTCGACCGATCAACAGTCGCGTCCAGATGGTCGACCAGTTTGTTACATAACTCGGATTTGAAGTCAATTTCCGGATCAACTGCTGATGCTTATCGGGTTGAGTCGATTTCAAAAACTGTTCCGCTTCTACAGTTGTGGGGATGCGGCCAATCACATCCAGATAAACGCGTCTGACCCATTCTTCATCCGTCGCAAAAGGGGAAGGCTCAATATTCGCAGCTTTCCATCCATCCTGAATGCGATGATTGATAAACGTCACAATGGTTTCATCTGAAGCAGACGCCGGCAGCGCTTCCACAGGAGGCAGTCGTTCCGGTTTGACGGCAACCAGTGGTTGATTTCCTGAGGGATTCAGACGATCGTTCTGTTGTGCCTGCAACATGGGATGCTGCGAAGCTTCGATCTGAAAAGAGCGGTGTGGATGATTCTGTACAGCCAGTTGTGTATCAACGTTTTTCTGAGAACTGTCTGTTTCCTTGTGGTCGACGGGATTCTCTACTAGCGCTGATTGTTGTGGTTCTCGAACCCAGATAGCCCAGACAAATACAATCAAAGCCAATGTACAGACTGTTGTCAGACCGGGTGCCAGATATTTTCTTCTCCGATCAGGAGCAGAATCCAAAGTAACTGGTAACTCTGTTTCAGTAACGGGAGTTGCTTCAGGTACATCCGATTCTGCCCCTTGCCCCTGATCCCAATGCAGCGTGCCATGCAGGTGTGAGTAGTTCAAATAGAACTGCATCGCATCGGGGTCGGAAAGTACAATTTCTTCAAGACGTGCCTGCTCTGACTCCGATAGGCGTTCTTCGCATAATGCTTCCATCAGCAAGCAAAGCTCAGCTAATTCTACTTCTTTCTTACTCATGACTATAGGACTCTGAAGCGATATAACGATTGATGCATTCGAATAAAGTACGTCTGACACGGCCCAGTGACTGATACACCGAATTGGCCGGGCGCCCCAGGTCATCCGCCAGGTCTTTACCCTGGTTTTCACCCTGATAGCGTCGTTGAATCAACTCTCGGTCTTTCTTTCTTAATTTACTGAGACAATAAGTTAATGCTGTTCGTCGTAACTCAAAGACATCCTGATTTTCCTTGACGGCTTCAGCCACCTGCGAAACAAATTCATCGCTGAACTGATGCTTGTCCCGCCCTCTTTTTTTTCTGAATTTCAGGATTTCGAAATGAGCAATCTGACAGGCCCAGGCAAAAAAATTAGTTCCGACTTCAAACTGCTGGGCCTTCTTCCAGATAATCAGGTTGGTATTCTGTAAGATCTCTTCTGCCTCTGATGGATAGGGTACCATCGAGAGAATATACAGATAAATCCGCCGCTGGTGCTTCGTGAACAACGCAATAAATTCGCGGCCCTGTTCCGACGTCGTTTCCGGAAAAACAGGTTGATCAGTCGAACTTGTCAATGTAGTTCCAATTCATTACTTCAATGCAGATTGACTTCACCTGTTTGCAGCCGAGAGTAAAACAGCGGAAACCCTGTTCGAGCATCCGCTGTTTTCCGGCTCCAAAAATTGTCTTTCGATTACAGTCGAAAGGAATTAACCAATCAGTTCTTTGATTGGAGTTCCGCCATTGGCCAGCTTCATGGGACGACCACGTTTCGAAGTGTGTACGATGTCCAGAGGAATTCCCAGAGAGTGAGCAACGGTTGCCCAGAGGTCACCGGGCAGATAGCTCTTACCTTCGATTCCAATACCATCCGCATCGGTTTTACCAATGGCCTGACCGTTTTTGAGTCCGCCACCACCAATCATGGCTGTCCAGCTGGCTGCCCAGTGGTCACGCCCTACGTTCTGGTTAATACGAGGCGTACGGCCGAACTCACCCATACAGACGATGGTCACGTCATCAATCATTCCACGTTGCTTCA
>JAGQQP010000485.1 GCA_020426085.1 Planctomycetaceae bacterium
ATCTGGGGCCCGTCTGTTTCGAGTTAGTTCCGGGAATTGCGGACCGACTCAAACCGCTTTACGAACAGGTGTTTCCGACTGGTCAGGCAGTTAAAAATCACGAAGTGCGCGGTAAGACTCCTGCCAGTGATAAAGAACGCTGCTGGCTGGTGAACTATCATCCGATGACGCATAAGAATGGGGAGGTCTGGGGGGTCAGTTCGACCGTGCAGGACATCACGGCTCGCAAAGAGATGGAAGAAGCTTTACGGGAAAGCGAACAGAAGGCATCACAGGCCAATCTGGCTAAGAGTGAATTTCTGGCGAACATGAGCCACGAGATCCGCACTCCAATGGCTGCGGTTTTAGGTTACGCCGACGTTCTGCTCGGGCATCTGACCGATCCCGATAATCTGAACTGCGTCATGATCATGAAGCGAAATGGAGAACACCTGCTGGATCTGATCAATGACATTCTTGATTTATCACGCATCGAAGCTGGTAAACTCGAGGTGGAGATGAAAGAAACTCAACTCCGTGAACTGGTTTCTGATGTGCAGGCACTGATGCAGGTACGGGCCGACGAAAAGAACCTGATGTTGAATGTCAAATTCACCGGACAGGTTCCTGAAACGATCGTAACCGATGCGACCCGGCTGCGACAGATTTTGATTAACCTGGTTGGTAATGCCATCAAGTTTACCGAGCATGGTGAGGTTCGTCTGGTGATCAGACTGCTGTCAGATTCTGATAAACCGACCATTGAATTTGCAGTTCAGGACACTGGTATCGGCATGAGTGAAGACCAGATTCAGCGACTTTTCAAACCGTTCTCGCAGGGAGATACTTCGGTCACACGGGCTTATGGGGGCAGCGGACTCGGTCTGGCGATCAGTAAACGACTGGTGCAGATGCTGAAAGGCCAGCTGAAAGTTAAAAGTGAAGTCGGGCAGGGATCCATCTTCCGGGTACGACTTCCCACCGGATCCATAAAAGGAATTCCGCTGATTGAATCCGGTATTCTGGAAAGAAAAGCAGATGGCACCGAGCCGCCTACCAATCCTCATCGTCTCAATTGCCGCGTACTGGTGGTAGACGACCGACGCGAGGTCCGGCATATCAGCCAGCATTTTCTGGAGAAAGCAGGTGCCACGGTCGTCTCAGCCGAAGATGGTCAACAGGGAATAGACATGGCGTTAATTGCCCGTGATGCAGGTGATCCGTTTGATGTAATCCTGATGGATATGCAGATGCCTCACGTCGATGGTTTGCAGGCGATTGCAGAACTGCGGGCAGCTGGCCTGGATTCACCGATTATCGCACTCACTGCCGATGCCATGAAAGGGGACCGCGAACGCTGTCTGCAGGGAGGCTGCGATGACTACCTGTCAAAACCCATCGATCACGCGCAGATGGTTGAGATGGTGTGGCGGTACTCCGAAGAGGTATCTGCAGACGCCCTCCAGGCTCAACGTCAGGAACAGGCGGCACGATTTCGGGATTGATTTCTGACCCTCTCCGATTTGGCAATGTGCTGCTTCAGGTCTCTTGAATCAGCACAACTTCAATTCAGCGCCAGCTATCTTCACGTTAAGAACGTATTAAGAGGTGCGAGTTGACTTAATCCTGGATAATGATGTACTGTTTATAAGGTCAGTACTGGTATGCGTTTAGGGGCTATTTATCGCTATTTGTAGTGTTTTAAACAGGACATTTAAAATAGTTGGGATAATTCAGTGCCTTTTGAATAGACAGCGGGTGTATTGAGAAGATATATGAAATAACCTGCCTTTATTAATCAATTAACCTTAAAAAAATATATCCAAATCTTTTACATACTTTTCTATGTAAAAACAGTGATTTTACAGATTCATTTACCCGGTATTGGCATTGTCGCTGATATCACAATTTCGTCTTAAGATCTTAAAATTCAGGGAGACTCAGTTGAAAACGACTCTACGTAGAAGGGCGTTCACGTTGATTGAACTTCTGGTTGTGATCGCTATTATTGCCATTTTAATTGCTTTATTACTGCCTGCCGTGCAACAGGCGCGTGAAGCTGCCCGTAGAAGCAGTTGTAAAAACAACTTCAAACAAATCGGTTTAGCACTTCATAATTATCACGATACCCATCGAGTTTTTCCTCCCGGTTACTGCCGTGCGGGAACCGATATTTACAACAATTTCATCGGCTGGGGGACCTTCATTCTTCCATTTCTGGATCAGGCAAACCTGTATAACCAGATTCAGTCAAAGGGTGGCTTTAATAATAAATGGTACGATTCCACCTTCTCTACAATTGGAACAATCGAAGCCAAAACAGTTCTTCCCGCTTATATCTGCCCATCCGATCCGATGGGGGGAACCAACTCTGATATTTCCGGGTATGGAAAGTCCAACTATCTGATGGTGGGATCAAAGTATCCTGCTTCCGCTCCCGTGATTGCATTTGGCCGTAACAGTGATATCCGCATCCGCGATCTGACCGACGGCGTGAGTAACACGATGCTGGGAGGTGAAAGAACCACCCAGGGGTCGAATATCGGGGGTATCTGGATCGGTGCAACAGGTGCAAGTTCCGGTTACAAAATCCATGGTGCTCCCCAGTTCTTAGCGGAGTCTGATCCTTCATTGTATCTGAAATCTACTCAAATCAATGGAACGACGAACGCACAATACGGCTTCAGCAGTGCACATGTCGGCGGAGCACACTTCCTGCTGGGAGATGGTCGGGTTCAGTTTCTGAGCGAGAATATCGACAAGGTAACCTATGATCGTCTCGCTTCCATTAATGATGGAAATGTACTCGGCGAATTCTAAAGGATATCACATTTAACTATAGCGTCACTCAATTTTTCTTCTCGGTTCAAATGAACCTGGAGACGCTACAGTAAAACTGGACACAGTCTAATCAGGTGACTGTTTAATCTGATCAGACATATCTAAAATGGCCCGACTTCTTATACTTGGGAAGTCGGGCTTTTTTGTATTCTGCAGACGGTGAATCAAACCGCAACCGAGTTGTCAGAGACGCATGAAATTGAAAAGCAGCGAGACATCGAAAACAGTTACAGGCAGGTGGCAGGGAGTTGGAGTTTTCTCCCTGGCGATCAGCGTGCGTCTGTTCTATTTGGTTTCGTATCTCAATTCTCCGCTTGCAGGGCATTATCGTACCGATCACCAGTTCTATCGTGACTGGGGCCTGGATCTCGCTCAGGGAACAGGAAATGCAACCGCAGCGTTTACACAGGGGCCGTTGTATGCGTATTTCCTTGGTTTCTGGTACTGGCTGTTTGACAGTCCGGAAACACTGATTTTGACTCTACAGGCTTTTGCAGGCAGTGGAACCTGCCTGTTAATCCATGCTTCAGCGCAGAGATTGTTCACGCAAAGAGTGGCACTGATCGCAGGGATCCTGACAGCCGGATTCGGTCCGCTGGTCTTTTACGATATCATGCTGATGAAGACATTTCTCAGCCCGTTTTTTACCGCACTGACACTTTATTCCAGCCTGCGTTATCGGGAGCAGCATCACCTGCGCTGGTTGTGGCTGGCAGGCATCTCGATTGGTCTGGCAGTTCTGGTTCGTGAGAATCATATCCTGTTGATGATCCCGATATTG
This sequence comes from Planctomycetaceae bacterium, assembly GCA_020426085.1. Taxonomy (GTDB): domain Bacteria; phylum Planctomycetota; class Planctomycetia; order Planctomycetales; family Planctomycetaceae; genus Gimesia. The sequence goes on from JAGQQP010000485.1 coordinate 3,602, forward strand.
CTGTTTCTGTGGCAGAATCCCGACTCTGATCGAGCCGAGAAGAAGATTCGTTTTCAGCCAGTCCTCGTCTTGATCTGTGCCTGTGCAATAACAATTGCCCCCGTATCGATTCGAAATGCTCTGGTAACGGGAGAGTTTGTCGCGGTGACCACAGGCGGCGGCGAGGTCTTTTACATGGCGCAGGGGCCGGACGCGAACGGTAATTATTCACCCCCTCCTTTCATTCGCACTCATCCGATGTTTGAGCATGAGGACTTT
>JAGQQP010000486.1 GCA_020426085.1 Planctomycetaceae bacterium
GCCTGGGGCACCTGATTCGGATCCTGCCACGACTGATGGGGATCAAGCAGAATTGCTAATGCAAAATCGGTATCATATTTCTGCTGCGTTGCCTGCGCGATCTGAACTGCTCCTGCTGCATTAAAAGCAACGTTATCCTGATCTGGTCCGGTGGCCAGATGCCTGTAGACTGACTGCAGTCGGGAAACGATTCCACCTGCATACCAGTCGGCGGCTCCATCGACCTCCGTCAGTCGATACGAGAGCAGTCCACCGGTTCCGCATTCACAGGTGGACAATGTCTGCTGTTTCTGACTGAGCAGCATCATCACCACATGTTCCAGCTCTTCGTCTTCATAACCAAAGATATATTCTCCGAGCCGCTCCTGAATCAATTGATGTGTCTCAGCAATCTTATGTTCACACTCCTCAAGAGTATTCCCCATCGCTTTGATCCGCAGTGTAATCGTCGCTTCATGCGCCGTGATTCCTACTTCCGGATCGCGACCTCGACTTGTGATATCGCCCAGTAATTCTTCTGTCTTCGATTCCCCCACCCCAAAACAGTTGATTCTTGCAAAGCGAATCATATTAGTCCCACGCGTGACGCGAGGTAATACTGACTGATAAAACATCGGTTTCATTTCTGAAGGAACTCCCGGCATCGCGGCAATCAGGCAGATTGATTTTCCATCAAGCCGGGGGACTTCCATCCAGATTCCCGGAGCGGTCCCATGTTCATTTTTAATCGGTTCTGAACCCTGGGGAAACATCGCCTGTATCCGATTTCGTTCAGGCATCTCACGTGAACGCTTCTGAAACATCGCCTCGATGATCTCCATCGACTTTTCATCCAACACGAGATCTGTCTCTGTCATTTCTGCCAGAGCCTGGCGTGTCAGATCATCCAGAGTGGGACCGAGTCCACCAGTAATTAAAATCAGATCAGAACGCTGTACGGAAAGGCGAAACTGGGCAACAATTTCATCCAGATTGTCGGCGATCGTGGTATGAAAATGAGTGGAGATGCCAATCGCAGCCAGTTCTGTACTCAACCACTGACTGTTGGTATCGAGTTTTTCTCCGTTTGTCAGCTCACTGCCTATCGCAATAATTTCTGCTTGCATTCATGTAACCCGTAACGAAAGGGGAGAATCACTGTTCCGGCAGTGATGTCCTGTTTCTTTTCTCAGCGATCAGACCGGTGTCTGCACTGCCAGTTTATACTGTTCCACAGTTTTCTCAACCATGGTCTCCACCCGGAACTCCTGCCGAACCAGTTCCCGGGCAGATTCTCCCATGGCCCGCGCTTTCAGGGGGTCGTCCAGCAGTTTCAGAATACTGCTCGCCAGTATCTCACTGTTCGAGGGAGGGATCACCAGCCCGGTCTCCCCATCGCGGATCACCGAATAGATCCCGCCCACACCGGTCGCAATCACAGGCTTGGCCAATGCCATCGCTTCCAGCATGATTGTCCCCAGCCCCTGTCTGAGCGACGCCAGACAGAAAATATCCATCGCTTCCAGTGAGATTGAGAAGTCATACAGATTGGGAACAAAGGTCACGTTTTCACTGATTTGCAGATCCCGCACCAGATGCCGCAAATTACTTTCTTCCGGACCTGCTCCCGAAACCAGAAACTGGACATGCGGATTCACTTCCAGAACACGACTGGCTGCTCCCAGAAAATAAGGCAGCCCTTTGATCGTTTCCAGCGGACCCGCGGTACCTACAACAGGTTCATGATCGCGGGAGAGAACAGGGACATGCTGCGACTGCTCGGGTACATCCACTCCACTGGAAATCACCAGTACAAAGTCTTCGGGCAGACCGGTTCGGGCGATCAGGTCTTTTTTAACAGACTCACTGACGGTAATAATTCCCCTGCACCACCGCATATCAATTCGCAGGCGCTCATCACTCTGCAGATAGTCATTCACCGTCAGCAGAAACGGACGTTTCAACTTGCGGGCCAGCCATTGCCCCTGTGGTAAAACATGTCGTGACTGAATATGAATCAAATCGGGTGGCTTCTTTTCCACCTCCTGTTTCACAAGTTGTAAAATCAGGTGCCCCATCACTGGCACATTAAGATTCCGATACTCCTTAATGTCCAGCTTCGCTCGCATACTGGGATCGACTTTTGTCGCATTGGGACAGACTACCTGGGCTGCAATACCATATGCGGCTGTGTATTGCGCCAGCCTCAACGTGTAGGCCGAGGTACCTCTGACTTCGAAAGGTCCTGCAAATAACAGTACATCAAGTGGTGAATCTGCTTTGCTCATTTGCATCGTTCCCGCGCTGCAGCATCTGCTGACAAAACCAAAGCGATATGTTGTGACAGATTCATCATCAGGAACGGCGACGGGACAGAGGTGGTGAGAGAATTTCGTTCAGAATTATCGCCTGTTGAAATGCCTGGCGGTTACGGAGTAACTCTCGAATTTGCTTAGTTCCGCTTCTTTTACCGTCAGAAGCCTGCCGGGTTTCACTCTCTCGTGACGTGATATTTTCCGACCGAGAGAGACTGGCTGAACTATCGAGTTTGCTGTGAATACTGGTTTGAAGATGTTTCTTCTGACGCTTCTCGATCCGGGCACGCATCGAACCGCCTAATCGCTGTTGACGTTCTGCTTCCTGGAGTTCTGCACGCTCCCTGGCAGAAATATGAGACATCGGTTCTTTGACAGATTTTTTTTGCTGGGTAACCGTTTTTTTACTCTGCTGATTCCCGCGCCCCTGTGGATTCTGCTTTTCTCGACGGCGTCTTGTGGGAGGTTGTCTCACACCGGCTGGTTGTTGCTGCGCACTGGTCGTTGTCTGCACATCGTCTTCGAAGAAATCGACTTCGGCTGGTTTCTCCTTTTTCTCTGCCTGTGGATTCATTGCATCCTGCAGAAATTTTTCAAGCTCTTTCTGCAACGCCGCTTTCTCTTTGACCTTGCCCGGTTGTGGCTTATTCTTTTCCTTGGCAATATTACTGATGGCACTGGCAGCACTGATCAACAGGAAAATAACCCCGACAATCACACCAACGATATCATCACCACCAGCTGCCAGTATTGGAAATTCCATAACTTAATTCCAGTCCTTCAAATCGTGCCACACAGACTGACTTCTTCCAGAAACCGCTGTTACACAGTTTAAGAAGAAGAGGTCATCTCCCGTTCGGGGGTTGCAATCGCATCTCTCATCTTCGTATCGGCCTGAACGTTTTTCAGTTCGTAGTAGTCCATCAGCCCCATCTTCTTGCTGCGAAATGCGCTGGCAATCGCTTCAGGAACCTTAGCTTCCGCCAGAACGACTTTTGCCCGGTTTTCCTGTGTCAACGCGACCATTTCCTGCTCACGCGCTTTCTGTTCCGCTCTCCGCTGTTCCGCTTTGGCCTGGGCCACCCGCATTTCCGCTTCCGCATGATCTGCCTGCAGACGGGCGCCAATATTTTCACCCACATCTATATCAGCAATATCAATCGATACGATCGTGTAAGCGGTCTGTTTTTCTAAACCTTCATTCAATACGATCTGAGTAATTTTGTCAGGGTTTTCCAGCACCTTTTTGTAGGAGTCGGTGGAACCGATAGCCTGGACGATCCCCTGGCCAACACGTGCAATCACGGTCTCTTCGGTGGCACCGCCGACCAGCTGTTTCAGGTTCGTCCGCACGGTGACTCGGGCTCGGACATTCAACTGAATTCCATCGCCGGCCACAGCATCGAGAGTGCTGTTCGTCTTGCGCGAATCCGGACAGTCAATCACCTTGGGATAAACGCTTGTGCGGACCGCATCCAGAATATCCCGACCGGCCAGGTCAATCGCCTGTGCTGACTGCCAGTCCAGATCAATCTTGGCACGCTGGGCGGCA
>JAGQQP010000487.1 GCA_020426085.1 Planctomycetaceae bacterium
TGTCAGACCTTCCCGCTGAGCGCGATCGCGCGCATAAGCCAGCTGTTCTCGTGAAATGTTAAACGCCCTGACTTTCACTCCATAATATTTGGCCATATGCAGCGCCAGCGCTCCCCAGCCGCAGCCTGCTTCCACGACGGTATCACCAGCCTTAAGCCCCACTTTACGACAGACGTGGTCCATCTTGGCAATTTGAGCCTCTTCCAGGGACATCTCAGGATCTGCGAAATAGGCACAGGTATATGCCAGTTGTTCATCCAGCCAGAGCCGATAAAAATCGTTCCCAATATCGTAATGATGATGAATATTGCTGCGGGCGGCATCGATTGTATTTCGTTTTAACCACGCCAGACTGCTGCGCACCCCATCTCGATAAAAGTGTTTGGTGTCTACTTCATGTGTGCCATGATCTATCGCTTCATGAAAGGCAACCAGGCCACCTTCTACCTCAATCAACCCCTGGGAGTATCCATCTCCAAAATACAGGCTCGGATCAATCAGCATTTTATAGAGCGTACTGCGATTATGAATCACAGCACGGGCCCGGGGGGGAGCAGGGGATGTACTGATCACAGATCGATCCCACAACATCACTTCAATTTCCGGATTTCCAGCCTGCTTCAGCATCGTTCGCATCAACCAGCGGTCAAATGCGGTTGATTTCGATTGAGGGGAAGGAACTGGGGACGCAGAGCTGACAGAAACCTCATGCAGCATGGACTGACTGTCCTTGCCCGCAGGCTGGTCTCCGGACTGCTTTTCAGAGGGAGCATGTCTGGGTGTCGCTTCAGAATTTGTTGGATTCAATTTCGATCTCCCGAACTGTAACGATCAGAATCTCTCTGTAAATAAACGCTTTCTATTCCCTGTATTCGATTTCGAAATTATCTTTATCCTGAGAGTTATTTTCGCAGGACTCTTCAGAATTTCAAATTATTTTTGGTATTCTCAACCGGAATACGGTCATTTAGTACCTGTTTTTTGTAGGAATCCAACCTGGTTTCCCGATGTGAAGTCAGGGAACAAAGCCTGACTTTAACGAATGGTTAGACTGTTTCTTCAATCCGCGATTTTCGGCGAATCCCAGTTCTTCACCACTGATTTGATGTCGCTGGTCGATAAATATTAAGATTCTACTACGAATGATTTTTCTCCCCTGGGGGGCCCACTTTCAGCATTTGGCCTTGGAATTCCCTGACGGGAAGTGCTACAATCCAATACATCAATGATTCTTGATCATTGAACCACACCAAAATAGCTCACCACGAAAACTCCACTAAACTCCTGCCTGTCCTTGAGAAAGGAATACCGATGCTGTCAATCTGGGGACCAGAGACGAAGCTCTGTGATCGTGTTTCGCGACGGGAAATTCTGAAAATCGGCGCACTGGGTCTGGGCGGAATGAGTCTGCCTCAGTTGCTTCAGGCAGAGTCACAATCAGGTAGCAGAAAACGACAAAAAGCGGTCATCATGATTTACATGTGTGGTGCCCCCTCGCACCAGGACATGTATGACCTGAAAATGAATGCTCCTGCAGAAATTCGAGGTGAGTTCCGGCCGATTGACACCCGTGTTCCCGGATTTCAGATCTGCGAACATCTGCCACGCCTGGGAAACATCGCTGATAAAATTATTCCTCTTCGTTCTGTTTATGGCTCCCCCAACGGTGCCCACGACTCCTTTATCTGTTACACAGGACGAACTACCCGAAATCAGCCAGCCGGTGGCTGGCCTGCCATTGGTTCAGTCGTTTCAAAACTGCAGGGACCCGCGAATCCTGCTGTTCCTCCGTTTGTCGGACTGGCCCCTGACACGGGACACCCTCCCTATGGCTCTCCCGGGCTGCCTGGTTTCCTGGGCGTCAGTCACTCTGCATTTCGACCTTCAGGCCCCTCGCGTAAGAACATGGTTCTGAACGGCATCGATGAATCACGCCTGAATGACCGCAAACAACTCCTGGCATCCTTTGATCAGTTCAAACGTGAAGCCGATGCCAGTGGTTCCATGCAGGGTATGGACGATATGAATCAGCAGGTGTTCAACATCCTGACTTCCAATCGTCTCGTGAATGCACTCGACCTCTCACAGGAAGACCCTGCCGTCCGCGAACGGTATGGAAAAGGGGACCCGAAAAACTTTGGAGATGGGGCCCCTCGAAACCTGGAGCATTTCCTGATGGCACGCCGGCTCGTGGAAGCAGGTGCCCGCATTGTGACGTTGAATTTTGGTCGCTGGGATTTCCACAGTAATAATTTCGGCGGTTTGAAAGACACACATCTCCCGCAGTTTGATCAGGGTTTAGCGACACTGATTGAAGACCTGCACGAACGGGGCATGGCGGATGACGTCGCCGTTGTTGCCTGGGGCGAATTTGGACGGACTCCCAAAATCAATAAAGATGGCGGCCGCGATCACTGGCCCGCTGTGGGAGGCGGACTGCTGGCAGGCGGTGGCTTCAAAACCGGTCAAGTCATCGGCAGCACCGACCGTCTGGGAGCCCAGGTTGCAGACCGCCCGATTCACTTCGGCGAAGTCTTTGCCACGTTGTATCGCCATTTAGGCATCGATTACACCACGGCTCCCATTCACGACCTCTCAGGGCGTCCCCATTATCTGGTAGATGGTTACGATCCGCTGCCAGAAGTGTTTTAAACCACTTTTTCAGGACCTGGAAACTCCATCCTTTAGCTTTTCTGCGCAACCCGCTACGATATGTATCGATACGCTGACTGCATGAATCAGACGATACAGATGAAACGGAATTGCTAATGACCCGCGCTGGAATGGATGACGCTTTACTGGATGTGCTGCACGAATACTGGGGCTACGCCGAGTTCCGTCCGCTGCAGCAGAAAGCGATGACCGCCGTCCTGGATGACCGGGATTCACTCGTCGTTCTACCAACAGGCGGGGGAAAATCGCTCTGTTATCAGGCGCCTGCACTCTGCAGGGAAGGTACAGCCGTCGTGGTCAGCCCCCTGATTTCGCTCATGAAAGACCAGGTTGACGCCCTGCGTGTCTGCGGAATTTCTGCAGCCTGCCTCAACAGTTCCCTGGAACAGGAAGAGTCTCGCCAGGTACTGCGCGATGTCCGGGCCGGTAAGATCAAACTCCTGTATGTCGCTCCCGAACGGCTCATGCTGGAAAACATGCTGTGCCTGCTGGCGGAGATCAACCTGTCTTATATTGTGATTGATGAAGCACATTGCGTCAGCATGTGGGGACATGACTTTCGCCCCCACTATCGTGAACTGTCAGAATTGAAAAACATCTTCCCCCAGTGTGGTATTCATGCCTACACAGCGACCGCTACCGAAGAGGTTCGCTCTGATATCGCGTTGCAACTCGGTTTAAACAAACCAGAAATCCTGATCGGCTCTTTCGACAGACCTAACCTGAATTATTCCGTCGCAAGACGCTCAGACCGCTTTAATCAAGTCTGCACGGTACTGGATCGCCATCCGGGTGAACCAGGTGTGATCTATTGTATTTCCCGTGCCGATGTCGAATCGTTAAGCGAATCCCTGAACGACGCCGGTTACGAAACGCGTCCCTATCACGCAGGTTTATCAGATGTAGAACGGGCAGCAAATCAGGAAGCCTTCATTCAGGACCGGGTTGACGTCATTGTAGCCACCATTGCATTCGGCATGGGAATCGATAAACCAAATGTGCGTTACGTGATTCATGCAGGCTTGCCCAAATCACTGGAAAATTATCAGCAGGAAAGCGGTCGGGCAGGGCGGGATGGCCTGGAAGCAGAATGTGTCCTGCTCTACTCCGAGCAGGACGCCATGATCTGGAAACGGATTCTGGAAGACCAGCCCGATGAATCCAAGGCAAGTG
>JAGQQP010000488.1 GCA_020426085.1 Planctomycetaceae bacterium
GACATCACCGTCCGTAATTTTTTTGACGGCTGCCGAAACTTTCTCCCCGATCGTTTTCGGCGTCCCGGCAGGTAACGCCAGTCCGTTCCAACCCGAGATGCTCCAGTTCATCCCCTGCGAAACAAAGGTCGGCACATCAGGAAACTCTGCCAGACGTTCTTCAGCCATGACTCCCAGGCAGCGTACTTCCCCGGATTCATACAGCGTCTTGGCTTCCGGGAGACTACAACAGACCAGGTCAACCCCGCCACTGGCCAGTTCCTGCATGGAGGGCCCCGCGCCGTTCATGGGGATCCACTTGATGTCTTCGGCATTGAACCCGCTGAAGTCGAGCCAGCCCGCCAGTGCCAGATGCCAGATGCCGCCACTCGCCGTACCGGTGGCCGTCAGTTCGCCGGGGTGCGCTTTCACATAGTCCTGTAGTTCCTGCATATTCTGAAACGGAGAATCTTTTTTCACAAAGACAGCGGCAGCACCATCGACGAGTGAAACAATCGGGGTGGCATCCTGATGCGTGAGTTGAGTCAGGTTCTGCCAGTGCAGCATGTTGAGTTCGCCGGTAATAATGGCCAGCGTATAACCATCGGGACGGGCATTGAGGCCACGACTGTGGCCGGTCACTCCGCGACCGCCTGTCGCATTGATGACATTGACGGGAACACCGAGTTCCTGTTCCAGATACACGCCCAGCTGTCGTGACGTGCGATCTGTCGCACCGCCGACCGACCAGGGACAGATAATCGTAATTGGTCGATCCGGATAATTTTCGACCGTACTCGCAGCACAGCCATTCAAAAGAAACAGGCAGAGAAAAAGTAGTTTCCACCGGACACAAACAGTAATCATCGCGCGCTGATTCATCAGTTCAGTACCAGAAAGGATAGGAGATCGAGATATCAAGAAGAAACCTGCCTGAACAGCAGATCGCTTGACCCTAGAATGCAGAGCCAGATCGAGCCTGTCAATAACCAGCAAACAGGCAGTGTCGGGTTTCATTAAGTTCGCATTAAATAGTTAAGAACTAAAAATATTGAAACTCATTGCCGGGCTGTTAGGTAGAATACAGAAAGGGAGATCATTGTGCTATAAAATAGCTTGAATAAAGGAGATCTGGGGCAGACTGATCTTGCAAAACGGTCTCTGGGGATGTTAGGCTATAAAGATAGATTTCCCTGCCACTAATTACCTGCCTCAGTCTGAACGTGTGCAATCAACGCGCTCACCACTTTCGATCCCAGGCCACTCGAAAGAAACCAACCTGAGTCCCCCGCCCGAAGGTTTTTTATAAATGCGAATGATTGAATCAACATCCCGGCTCTTAAAACTCAAGACTCTGAAAAGTGTCTGCATCGCAGCCTGCGGTCTGAGCCTGGTGATTTGTCTCTCCGCTGCACACGGTGCCCCCCTGAGCCTGGAGAAATCGGAAAAGCAGTTTCAGTCTCAGGTAAAACAGTTCATCAAAAAGTACTGCCTTGACTGCCACACCGGAGCAGAAGCCGAGGCTGGTCTCGCGCTGGAAAAATATCAGTCCCGCGACAGCATTCTGGAACAGCGCGAAGCGTGGGAAAAAATTGTGAAGCGCATCCAGATTCAATCGATGCCTCCTAAAGATGCGGGCGTTCTGCCAACAGACAAGGAACGGGAAGACGTTCTGGCCTGGTTTGATGATGCTTTGTATGGAGTGGACTGTTCTGGAGAAATCGACCCGGGTCGCGTCACCGTCCGTCGACTGAACCGCAGCGAGTATAACAATACCATTCGCGACCTGGTCGGCATTGATTTCGAACCAGCGGAAAACTTTCCCTCCGACGATGTGGGCTATGGTTTCGATAATATTGGGGATGTGCTGACACTGCCTCCCCTGTTGATGGAAAAATATCTGGATGCTGCAGAAGAGATCTCTGAGAAAGCCATTTTTGCAAATACTCCCGACAGCTATCCCTGGCAGAAGCTTTCGCAGAAGAACTATGACAAAGAAGGCGCCGTCACTATCAGAAAGAGTGGTGCCGGCTTTCATTCTCGCGGTACCCTGGCAGGGAAAATTGAAATCAAACAGGCCGGGAAATATGAGTTCCGGATTGTTGCCGGCTCGACTCCCGCAGGAACCGAACCAGCAAAAATGGAAGTCAAGCTGGACGGCAAACTGCTGAAAACGTTCGACGTGAAAGAGGACCGTAACAGTCCCGGTACCTTTACGATGCCACAGGCAGTCCAACTGCCTAAGGGAAAACACATCCTGACCATTTCGTTCCTGAACGACTTTTATGATCCCAAAGGCCCTCCCAATAAACGGGACCGGAACCTGTATGTGAATGAAGTCGCATTCAAGGGGCCATTAGGGCAACTGCCGTCGGACCTGCCGGCTTCGCATCATAAAATCATCACCTGCACACCAGGCAGCGGTCGCTCAGTCCACTTTTGTGCCGAGAAGATTATCCGCGAATTTGCCACACAGGCATTTCGGCGTCCGGTCACCCGGGATGAAGTTGCTCCCATCGTAGACCTGATCGAAGCACGCGTGAAGTCGGGCCGAACCTTCGAGCAGGGTATTCAGGTCGGCGTCCAGGCGATTCTGGTTTCTCCTCATTTTCTGTTTCGGATTGAAGGCCTGCAGGATCCAGGCAGTAAAACTGACAGTAAGACAATCGCTCAATACGAAATTGCTTCCCGACTCTCTTACTTCCTGTGGAGCAGCATGCCCGACCAGACCCTGTTCGACCTGGCAGCCCAGGGGCGACTGCATGATCGCCGTACGCTGCAGGTGCAGGTCAAACGTATGCTCGAAGATCCCAAGTCGGAAGCATTCGTCAAAAACTTTGCCGGTCAGTGGCTGAATCTACGCAACCTGGATGACCTGACCCCCGATCCACGAAAATTCCGCGTATTCAACACTCAGTTGAAAGCCGACATGCGTCGTGAGACGGAAGAGTTTTTCAGCTACATCATGAAAGAAGATCGCAGTGTGATTGAATTCATCAACGCCGATTACACGTTCATGAATGAAAATCTGGCGAAGTTTTACGGTAACGACAAAATCAAAGGGGAAGAATTCCAGAAAGTTAGCCTCGATAAATCGAAGCGGGCGGGTCTGATCACTCAGGCAAGTATCCTGACTTTGACTTCCAACCCGGGCCGGACCTCTCCTGTGAAACGGGGTAAATGGATCATGGAAAACATTCTGGGCACACCTCCCCCTGCACCGCCACCAAATGTGCCCGAACTGGAAGAGGCAGCCGGCGCGAAACCAAATGCCACATTACGCGAACAGCTGGCGTTGCACCGTAAAATCGCCGGTTGTCCCGCCTGTCACGATCAGATGGATCCTCTGGGACTGGGTTTCGAAAACTTCGATGCCATTGGTCGCTGGAGAGACAAGGAAGGAAAGCATAAAATCGATTCTTCTGGTCAATTACCCAGTGGTCAGACTTTTAAGAGTCCCGTAGAATTAATCGGGATTCTGGAAGAGCAGAAACAGGGGTTTTGCCGATCTTTAGCAGAGAAGATGCTGACTTATGCCATTGGTCGTGGTGTGGAATACTACGACAAGTGTGCGCTGGATGAAATCACCAACAACTTTACTACCAGAGGATATCGTTTTTCGGCGCTCGTCACCGAAATTGTCACAAGCGATCCCTTCCTGAAACGCCAACGAGGTTCTCACAATGACTAATCTCCTGAAACGCCGCACATTCCTGCAGGGACTTGGAACAACGATGGCACTGCCATTGCTGGACATCATGCAGCCTCAACTGAATCTGGCTGCCGCTGCTCCTGCTGCAGCGAAAGCGCCGATCAGAACCGCTTTCATCTTTTTCCCGAACGGGGTGATTGGTCCT
>JAGQQP010000489.1 GCA_020426085.1 Planctomycetaceae bacterium
ATTACACAGTCCAGCGGCAGATCGATGCGGCTCGACATCAGCTGGAATGAATAATACTGGCCTTTCTTCGCCTGGAAGGAGTAGAACTGAGTCTGCTCTGCTTCCGTCAACTGACCACTGACTCCCATCGGGAATGTCAGCGGGAAAGCGGTTTTCATTGAGGTGTTAGTATCGGGGGCGGAAGCCTGTGGTGCATCGCTGACGAGTGTCCAGACGGCGTTTGTCTTGCCGGCGGGTGTTTGAAAGGTACGTTTGGCCCAGCCGGTCTCGGCATTGTCAGCTGCAGAGAATGTGGCTTTGGTATGACCCTGCAATCCGCGGCCATGCAATGTCACTTCGGTTGATTTCCCTTTCTGCACCGCCAGGGGAGTCGTGTGGTACACGTACGGGGAATCGCTGACTTCAATACAGTAGGCGTATTTACCGGAACCCACATAGCGGGCATCGCGGATCTCAAAGACATACTCGCCGTCGACGGGCAGTTTGAAAGAAATCAGGGAATCCGATTTGATGAAGTTATCATTCTGCGCGACGATCTGTTTTTGAGGCCCATATAACGTCAGGATCGAATCCATCAGGTACACGCCGGAAGTCTGCATGGTGTGAATCGATTCGGTGACCCGCTGTGCGTAAACTTCAATGGTGATTTCCTGCCCTTTTTTCCCTTTGAATTTGAAGCAGTCCATGTCTTCCGATTTTTCGATAATCCCACAGACGGTTGAGGGAACCGTAATTTCCTGAGCGGTATCGAAAGTGTTGTTATCTTTCTTTTCTTCTTCTTCAATCACCGGGTAAGGCGTGACCAGCAGATGCGAAACACTGGAGACGGCCTGATCGGTCGCGACGCGGCATTCGTAAATGCGCGCGGGTTGATCTTCAGGGACTTCAATATCAAATGCAAAGGGCGTTCCCACCGACCCGCGACCGCGCCGCGGTGCTTCTTTGGGCTTAGGCTCGGCAAAAATCATTTTGATGCCGGGCTGATCGAAAAAGACCGAGTGCGTCCCATCCAGTGTGTAACTGGTATGCAGCTGAATTTTGCGCTTATCTCCCTGCTGGACCGCCGCCGGCTTGAAAGCCACCAGTTGACGGAACCCGATTTTTGCAGGCGGAGGCGTCTTCTTATCATCGGCGGCTTTGAGCCGCGCGGGAGTGACAATAAACAGGCTTATGGTCAGCAGTGAGTAAAGTATGCAGCGCATCGAACAGTCCTGATTAGATCAATAAGAGTGCCTGATAAGCAGGGACGCCCCTAGGGACTCATACGTTCCCAGGGGCCGTCACTGTTGGTTTTCGGGTGAGTGAAGCCGCAGGGGATTAACCCATCAACTCCGGAATTGGTTGTCCATTGCAGACGACCAGGGGGCGACCGTCTTCGGGTGACACAAAGTAATGATCCAGGTTGACGCCCAGTTTGGTGTAAATCGTCGCGGCGACATCGGCGGGGTAATACTCTTTACCCACCGGACGCGAACCGGTGTCATCGGTTGCACCCACGATCTGACCGGCGGGAGTTCCCGCACCGATCATCATCATGGTCGAAGCGGTTGACCAGTGGTCACGACCGGCGGCCGAGTTGATTATCGGGGTCCGTCCGAAATCGGTCAGCCAGACGACCAGTGTGTTGTCCAGCATGCCCCGTTGTTTGAGGTCCAGCACCAGTGAGGTCAAGGCCCGGTCGAACGGAGGCAGCGAACCACGCAGCGATTTGAAGTTATTGGTGTGAGTATCCCAGCCACCACTGCTGACGGTTACAAAACGGGAACCCGATTCAATCAGACGGCGGGCCAGCAGACAGCTTTGTCCCAGGTAATGACGACCGTAGTCATCACGTGTCTTATCTGACTCCTGGCTCAGGTCAAACGCTTTCTGTGTATCAGCAGAAGTAATCATGCTGAATGCGTTCTGGTAATGTGCATCCGATGCTTCAAACGCATTTTGATTCAACTCTGCCTGACGCTGCAGTGTATCAATTGCCTGCAGAGCCTGTTGACGACGTTTCATACGATCAATGGTAATCCCCGATGGCGGAGAGATATCACGCACGGTGAAGTTCTTCGCGTTGGGATCGCCGGGAATTTCGAATGGGTTGTACTGCAGACCCAGGTAACCGCCCAGTCCGCCGTTAAAGCGACGGTCGACGTGGTTACCAATCTGAATGTGTGGCGGAATGTTGGTTTTGAATCCTTTGGTCTTGGCAATGACTGCACCGTAGCAGGGGTACGTTACCGAAGGATTGAATTTATGTCCCGAAAGCATGAAGGCGTCGGCAGTCGAGTGCGAGCCGTTCTGCGGATTCAGGTTTCGCATGATGGTGAATTCATTGGCATGTTTCGCGAACAGCGGCAGCTGATCGGTAAACTGGTAGCCGGGCAGAGCGGTGCTGATGGCGGAAAAGTCGCCACGTACATCAGCCGATGCGTTCGGTTTGGGATCGAAGGTATCGTGATGACTGGTACCACCACGTGTCCAGATCAGAATGCAGTTTGTGTCGTTGGAAGGATCTGACAATGCTGCAGACTCATCATGAGCAGCGTGAGCCTGACCACGCAACAGGGAATCCAGAGTGATTCCAAACGCACTCAGTGCACCAACTTCCAGAAGAAATTGACGTCGGCTTCCAGTCTCGCAGTTCGAAACCTTTTGCGGGAATAGTTTCAGCATCGGAAACTCCTTTAGTGTGGCAGGTTCCTGTGTAACAGGAAATTATGAGGGAGGGATGTTTTGTCTGGTGTTGTTGATTTATTAAGTAACTATCATAATTGTAACCGTTTATGTAAGGCAGGCAAACATTAAATCGGCTTTCCGACCCGAAATTAATAAGATGGATTTGACCATCCTCAATATTCACTTCTTGATCACAATAATATATAGCGATAAAATGAAGAAAGCAGGGGACTTCCCTGTGCAGTAATGTATGTTTGTGGTGTATCCGTTACTGCTACTTCATGAACGAAAAAAATGATGAAAACGCAGAGTTTTTTTTGCTTTCCTGTCATTTTATTAGTATATTTAAGTATAAATGGCGTTTTATGTTAAGCCATTAGCTTCCCACCTGATACCACACTCAACCTGCCACCCTGCCTGTAAAAGGTTTTTCTGCGACAACGTGTTTTGTTCTGAGAACCCGGTTCACTGTCTGAGGAATCTTCTCTGATGAAATGCGACTCGCCCAAGAAAGTTGATCTCATGTTCGACTGCAAACCATTTGTGAAAAGAAATCTGATGTTACATCGAATCCTGCTACTCACATTGTTTGTTGCCACCGTTTTCATGCAGAATGTCGCTCGTGCGGCAGATTCAAAACTGCAGGTCGCGCCGCAGCAGATCGTGCTCGACGGATTGCTGGACTATTTTCAGATCCAGGTTCCTGTCGAAGAGAACGGCAAGGTCATTGGCGACCTGACGCATCAGTCAACCTTTACCAGCCTGACTCCCACTCTGCTGGAAGTCGACGCCGAAGGACTCGTTCGTCCGCTGGCATTCGGTAAGGGAAAGATTGAAGTTGCACATGCCGGGCAGAAATCGGAAATCAGTGTGGAGGTCAAACCCCGCGCGAATGGAAAGAATGCCAGCTTCGTCAAAGACGTGATTCCCGTTTTGAACAAAGGGGGTTGCAGTCTGGGGGGGTGTCATGCCAGCCAGTTCGGTAAAGGGGGCTTTAAGCTTTCTCTGTTTGGTTATGCTCCCGAACAGGATTATCCGGAAATGGCCCGTGACGACCGGCAGCGCCGCGTTTCTATTTTACAGCCGGAAAACAGTCTGATCCTGCAGAAGGCTTCCATGCAGATTGCACATGGCGGCGGGCGACGTTTCGCAAAAGATTCTTAC